>NZ_JBFAIN010000001.1:727864-783513 GCF_040654735.1 Saccharopolyspora sp. NPDC050642
CGGAGGGTCCGGAGGTCGACAGTTTCAATTGAAACTGCGGAGACCTCGGGCCCCAGAGGGTCCGGAGGTCGGCAGGCGCGCCGGAGAGTGATCTCCCGGCCCTCGCGGGAAGATCACTCTCCGGCGCGCCTGGCCACCGCGTGGTCGAGGGAGCCTTCGAGCCTGCTGAGCAGGTCCGCGAGGCGTTCCTGCTCCGTGGCGGACAGGCCGCTGAGCATCTCGCGTTCGTTGGCGAAGTGGGCCTCGCTGACCCTGTCGGTGAAGGCGAGGCCTTCCTCGGTCAGCTGCACGTGAACGGTGCGCCGGTCGTCGGCGTCGCGTTCCCGCCGCACCAGGCCGGCGGCCTCGAGCTTGTCGACGCGCTGGGTGATGCCGCCCGTGGTCACCAACGCGGCGTCGGCGAGCTCGCCCGCGGTGCGCCGGTACGGGCTGCCCGCCCGGCGCAGCGACGCGAGGATGCTGAACCCGGCCATGGTCAGGTCGAAGGACTGGAAGATCCGGTTCAGCTGGTCCTGGTAGCGGTGGTAGGCGCGGTGCAGGCGGCCGAACACGGCCATGCCGGATGCGTCGACGTCCGGAACCTCGCGCCGCCACTCCGCCAGCATGAAGTCGACCGCGTCCGGCCGGGACCGGTTGCGTCGGACCACCTTCGCCCACCACCCGAAACTCGACGAACAAGATGAACTAAGAATAACAGAGCTAAGAGAATTTCCCCGGCGACCGCCGACCGAGACCGCAGTTCGAACAGTGCCACCAGGACCGAACCCGGGCGACACGACGGACATGATCGCCGAACCTCCAACCACGAACCCCCAGCCACGAACCTCCGGCCGCGAGGCTCCTCGCGAGGCGCCGGCCGCCGCCCCCTGACCGGGGTTCCGCAATTTCAATGGAAATCGAAGGTCCGATTTCCATTGAAATTGCGGAAGTTGTCCACAGGTACCCCGGGTTGTCCACAGCCTCCGGTGTGTCGGGGCAATCGTGTCGGGGTAGCCGTGTCGGGGTAGCCGTGTCAGGGTAGCCGTGTCGGGGCAGCCATCCGTCCTTTGAGGACCACCGAGCGCGAAAGAAGCACCGGGACGGCAGGAGCGAGACCGCGACGCCCCCGCTCGCGCAGGCGAACGCCGAGGGCAAGATCGATTGGACCGTGAGCGTGGACGCGGCGATCAGGCCTGGAAACCGCAGCGGCGTTCGGCCAGCCGGGCGCGCAGCGGCGCGTAGTCGTGATCGGGGAACAACGTCGGGAAGACCTCGAGCATGATCTCCACGAACCGCCCGGAGACCCCGTGCTCACCGTCGTCGTTCAGCGAGACGTCGGTGAACAGGAACTGCCACCCGTAGGTGCCCTTCGTGATGCGCAACGCCTCGAGGTAGCCGGGGAAGTCGAGGTCCATCCGGCGGTAGCCCTTGGTCGTCGCGTCGAACCACAGCTCGGGGTTGGCCACGCCCGGCTGGATCCGCAACATCGACAGGTGCCCGACTCCGGCATACGGGGTTCCGTCGAAGCTGCGGAACCCGGAGTACAGCTGCAGCTCCTCGGGCGTGGGGTCGTACAAGCGCTCCACCAGCGGACCCGACTGGACCGCCCGGTGGATGTTGTCCAGGTAGAACTCCCCGGCGATGAGGCAGTCTTCGTCGTAGTCGGGGTCGGGATCGGGCACGTCCCACACCGCCGCAAGGCCGGAGAACCGCAGGTGGTAGGGCTTCAGCGACGGGTCCAGCGCGATGCCGTCCCGGTCGGCGAGTTCACCGAACGCCCGGTCGGCGTCCGCGTCGTCCAACTGCCCCTGATCGGCGCTTTCCAACCTGATCCCCGGGCAACTGCGCAATTCTTCCAGCACACCAAGCCACGTCGTCTCGTACGCGGTCAGCTCGCTCGTCATCGGTTCCTCCGGCCCGCAGCATTGGTGGCGTGTCACACCGGACTCCGATTCTGGCGCAGGAGCGGATGGTTCCACGCACGGCACTTCCCAACCGCCGACGACGTGCGCCCAGAGCAGTTCTTCGTCCTGGCCCGCGGGGGGCAGAACGAGGACACGTTCGCGGCCCCTCAGTCGAGGCAGAACTCGTTGCCCTCGATGTCCTGCATCACGATGCACGACTCGTTGTCTTCATCGGCGAGCAGCAGTCGCACGCGTACCGCGCCAAGCGCGACCAGTCGTGCGCACTCGGCCTCGAGCGTGGCGAGGCGCTCTTCACCCACGAGCCCGGTGCCGGCCCGCACGCAGAGGTGCACCCGATTCTTGACGACCTTGCCTTCGGGAACGCGCTGGAAGTACATTCGCGGGCCCTCACCTGAGGGATCCATGCAGACGAACGCCGAACCCTGTTTCTCAGGCGGCAGCGTGCGATCGTAATCGGCCCAAGTGGCGAACCCCTCCGGTGGCGGCGGCACGACGTACCCCAACACCTCGCACCAGAAACGAGCGACGCGCTCAGGTTCTGCGCAGTCGAAGGTGACTTGGAACTTCTTGATCGACGCCATGGGTCCACCATAGTGGCGCGTGCCGTTCACCGAGACCCCGGATGTCATCGCCACGTGGGTCGATGAGACGGGGCGATGCGGAAGACACGCCCTAGGGCTGGTCGTCCATGAGGTCGAGGTCGCTCCACACCTTCTGGACGTCTCCGGACGCGCGCGGAGTCGTCGTCCGCCATCTCGGCGAGGATCGCCTGCACCGCCGCGACCATGGCGGTGAGGGACGGGCCCGCCTGGATGCCCTCGATCGGCGTGGCGATCAGGTGGTGCGCGTCGTCGGCCAGCGGCGAGGAACGCAGGTCGGTGAGGACGCAGACGGTCGCGCCGCGTTCCCGGCCGACCCGGGCCAGGCCGCGGATCGCGCGGGTCAGGCGCCAGATGTTGAGGACCACCAGGCAGTCGCCCTCCTGCAGCCGGGCGACCTGCGCGGCCTGGCCGGTCGACGAGCCGAGCGCGAGCTGGATGTCGCAGCCCATGATGGTGCCGAGGTAGCCGAGGACGTGGGCGGGCCCGGTGCCGCTTCCGGAGCTGACGACGACGGTGCGGCGCGCGGCCTTGATCGCCTGGGCCGCGGCTCGGATCGCGTGAAGCTGGGCATTTCCCACAGGATCGAACTCGCGCAGCTCGACCTGCAGCACTGACCGCCGGTCCGATTGCTTGCGCACGTCCGCCGGGCACGTCGAGTCATGCGGCGAACGCCAGCAAGTCGTCCGATGCCCCGGGCACTACCGCCGCCATAGCTTGGTCCGGCAAGCAAGCCAAGACATCGAAACCGCGGCCGATCACGCGTCCGGTGCACCGGCTGACGCAGTCACAGGAGAGATCGCCATGAAGTTCGCCCTGCTCTACCAGTACGACCACACCAAGACCGGCCCGACCGACGGCTAGATCGACGACTGGCTGGCGCTCGACAAGCAGGTCCGCGACGCCAGCGTCTTCGTGTACGAGGCCGGCTTCCACCCCGCCGAGGCCGCCCGCACCGTGACCGTCCGGGACGACGCCGCGGCCACCACCGACGGCATCGAGCACCGCGCGGGCGAATACCTGGCCGGTACGTCATCGAGGTCGCCGACCTCGACGCGGCGACCAAGTGGGCCGAGCAGATCCCCACCGGCCGCTACGGCAGCGTCGAGGTGCGCCAGGTCGTCGAGTACTGAGGCCGGGAAGCGCGGAGGGGTGGCAGGTCCCGGCGGACCCGCCACCCCTCCTTTTGTCTACAAGGGACAGTTTGGCTACGACGTGATTCAGGCCGTGGCCGGTTCCCGGATCGTGCGCAACTCCTCGCCGAGCAGGACCCACCGGGTGATGCCGATCGATTCGAGGAACGGCATGTCGTGGCTTGCCACGATCAGCGCCCCTTCGTAGGACCTCAGCGCCGCGACCAGCTGACGTGCGCTGGCCATGTCGAGATTGTTCGTCGGTTCGTCCAGCATGAGCAGCTGCGGCGCCGGTTCGGCGAGCATCAGCGCGGCGAGGGCCGCGCGGAAGCGCTCACCACCGGACAGCGTTGCCGCCTGCTGGTCGGCCCGCGCCCCCTTGAAGAGGAAGCGGGCCAGGCGGGCCCGGATCTCGTTGTTGGTCGAACCCGGCGCGAACCGCGCCACGTTCTCGGCGACGCTCAGCTCCTCCTCCAGGACGTCGAGCCGCTGGGGCAGGAAGCGCAGCGGCACGTGCGCGGTGGCCTCCCCCTCCAGCGGTTCCAGTTCCCCGGCGATGGTGCGCAGCAGCGTCGTCTTGCCCGAACCGTTCCGGCCCAACAGCGCGACCCGTTCGGGCCCGCGCAGGTCGAACTCGCCCCGCACCCGCGCCCCGTAGCGCAGGCGCAGGTCGCGCAGGGTCAAGACGGTTCGGCCGAGCGGCACCGCCGTGTGCGGCAGATCGACCCGGATCTCGTCGTCGTCGCGCACCGCCTCCACCGCCTCGTCGAGCCGCTCCTTCGCCTCGGCGAGCTTCTCCTCGTGCATGATGCGGTGCTTGCCGGCGGAGACCTGGGCCTGCCGCTTGCGCTCGCTCATCACGACCTTCGGCTCGCGCTTGGTGTCCCACATCTTCTGGCCGTACCGCTTCCGGCGGGCCAGCTTGATGTGCGCGTCGGCGAGTTCGCGCTTCTGCCTCCGCAGATCGGTCTCGGCGACGCGGACCATCCGCTGTGCCGCCTCCTGCTCGACGGCGAGCGCCTCCTCGTAAGCGGCGAGGTTGCCGCCGTACCAACCGATCTCACCGTCCCTGAGGTCGGCGATCTGGTCCACCCGCTGCAGCAGTTCGCGGTCGTGGCTGACCACGACCAGCACGCCCGACCAGTTCTCGACCGCCTCGTACAGCCGCCTCCTGGCGTGCAGGTCGAGGTTGTTGGTCGGCTCGTCGAGCAGCAGGACGTCCGGCCGCGTCAGCAGCAGCGCGGCGAGCCGCAGCAGCACCGACTCACCGCCGGAGACCTCGCCGATGGTGCGGCCGAGCCCGATGTGTCCCAGCCCGAGACCGGCGAGCATGGCCGCGGCGCGCTCCTCGACGTCCCAGTCGTCGCCGATCGTGGCGAAGTGCTCCTCGCGCACGTCACCGGCGGCGATGGCGTTGAGCGCGGCGCGGATCCCGGCTATGCCGAGGGCCTCGTCGACGCGCATCCTGGTGTCCAGCGCGACGTTCTGCGGCAGGTAGCCGACATCGCCGGACACGCGGACCGCGCCGGCGGTCGGCGCGAGCTCGCCCGCCACCAGCTTCAGCAGGGTGGACTTGCCCGACCCGTTGAGCCCGATGAGGCCGGTGCGGCCGGGCCCGAACGCCGCCTGCAGCCCGTCGAAGACCCGGCTGCCGTCCGGCCAGGAGTAGCCGAGCTCGGTGCAGGTGATGGCGGCGATGCCGGGCAGGTGCGTGGAAGTAGACATGAGGGCCTCGCAGTTGCTCGAAGTAGCGATGTGGGTGCAACGCGTTCGAGACGCCGCGAGCGACAGCAGGCGAAGCGGGAAACGCCGACTCACGGCCCGTTGTCGGAGCGGAGGCGGAGGAACGGCTCACATCGCAGAGGTCGCGACCGGGTCGGCGCTTCGGGAACGAGCGCGACGCGCGGCGTCTCAGGACCTCAGATGAGCAACGTTCCTCTCCAATCGACGGCAGCAGAAGCTCGGCTACTTTAAGGACACCCGAGGAAGAAAGTCAAGCAGAAAACGAACCTTCTTTCATCGGCACGAGCACGCGCAGCGAAGCCACCACGGCTCGCGCTCGACGGGATCGAACCCACGGGGAGAGCCCGCCGGGACGACAGGCCCTCCCCACCATCTCAAGGCGCCTCGATAGGCAACCTGCTCCGCTGTCGTGTCCTGCTTCCTCAGCGACAGCACCCCTTCCGGCGGGACCACCGTCCAGAAAGACATCTTCACCGGGCAGCCCCGAAGCGAGCCCCGAGGTTCGCCGGAGACGGGACTCAGGCGTTTTCGGCCGGTTTGCCAGTGGCCCGGCCGCGGTCGAGCCGGTCTCCGAAGTGCTCGAGCAGGCGGCGGAGTTCGCCGGTGAGGTGTTGGTAGTCGGCGGGTTCGAAATCCGGGAGCAGCCGCGCCTCGTTGGCCAGGTGGAGCCGGAAGACGCGGTCGACGACCTCGATTCCGTGCGCGGTCAGGCGAACGCGCACCGAGCGGCGGTCGTCGGGGTCCCGGACGCGTTCGACGAGGTCTTTCGCTTCCATGCGGTCGATGCGGTTGGTGACCGTGCTCGAGGTGATCATCGCCGCCTCGAGCAGCGCTCCGGGGGTCAGTTCGTAGGGCGGACCGGACCGGCGCAGGGTGGTGAGGACGTCGAACTCCCACACCTCGAGACCGTGCTCGGCGTAGAAGTCCTTCAAAGCGCGGTCGAGGATGCGGGCGAGTCGTTGCACTCGCCCCACGATCGCCACGGGCCACAGGTCCTCTGCCAGCTCCGGCGCTTCGTCACGCCAGAGATCCATGATCATGTCGACGGTGTCGGCCACAGCCACTCCTCAATAACTCGATGTCGAGAGACTTGACATCGAGATTGTCCTCCTGGTTTTATCTCGACGTCGAGATTACCCGATGGAGGAGGCAGTGACATGGTCGCCGCCGCAGACCTGGCGCCGGAGGCGCGCATCCGCGAACCAACGCCGCTGCGCGACGCGCTGCTCACCGCGATTGCGCCCGTGAGCTTCGGAACCGTCTACGTCGCAACCACTCTGCTGCTGCCGCCGGATCGTCCGTTGCTGGCCGCGGCCGCGCGTGCACTGCCCGCGGGCCTGCTCATCCTGGCGTTCACCCGGACGCTGCCGCAGGGGGCGTGGTGGTGGAAGACGACGGCGCTCGGGATGCTCAACGTCGGCGCGTTCTTCCCGCTGCTGTTCGTGGCCGTCTACCGGCTGCCCGGCGGGCTCGCCGCCACCTTCGGAGCGCTGCAGCCGCTCATCGTCGCGGCGCTGGCGGTCCCGCTGCTGAAGATCCGCACTCCGCGCGCAGTGCTGTTCGCGTGCGTCGCGGTCGCGGCCGGTGTCGCACTGATGACCACTACAGCCGCGACCATGCCGGACCCGGTCGGCATCGCCGCCATGCTCGCGGCGACCTCGCTGATGGGCTTGGCGATCGTGCTCGGCAAGAAGTGGGGTTCACCGGTTCCGGCGCTGACCATGACCGGCTGGCAACTCACCATCGGCGGGCTGGTGCTCACGCCGCTGACGCTCGTGATCGAAGGGCTGCCGACGACGTTCACCGCCGCGAACCTGATCGGCTTCGCCTACGTCGGGCTCGTCGGAACCGCGCTCGCCTACACGCTGTGGTTCCGCGGCGTGCAACGCCTCGCGCCCACCTCGACATCGCTGCTGTCGACCGCGAACCCGCTCGTCGCCACGCTGGCCGGATTCGTCTTCCTCGGCCAGACCCTCACCCCCTGGCAGATCACCGGATTCACCATCGCCCTCGTCGCGCTCGTCGTGGGCCAATCGATGAACAGGAGCTCGAAATGACCGCACCGGCAAAGGAATACCGCGTTCTCGCCCTCTCCGGGAGCCTGCGCGCCGACTCCTACAACACCGCGCTGCTGCGCGCGGCCGGCAAGTTCAACCCCGGCCCGATGTCCATTCAGGTCTACGGCCTCGGCGATCTGCCGCTGTACGACCAGGACCTGGAACAAGGCCCGCTGCCGGCCGCGGTGCACGACCTGCACCAGTACGTCTCGCAGGCCGACGGACTGCTGATCGCGACCCCGGAGCACAACGCGTCGATCCCTGCCGCGCTGAAGAACGCGATCGACTGGATGAGCCGCATGCCCGACGGGGCGGGCATGAGCGGCAAGCCGGTCGCCGTGGTCGGCGCCTCGCCTGGTGCGCTGGGAACCGTTCGCGCCCAGCTGGCCCTGCGCCAGATCCTCGGCAGCATCGGCGCCGATGTGCTCGCCAAACCGGAGGTTCTCGTCTTCCGCGCCCACGAGCGGTTCGACGAAAACGGCATCCTGACCGACGAATTCACCCGGAACCTCCTGGTCGACCTCCTGGCAGAACTGGCCAGGCGAATCGAACGCAGCGATTTGACCTGAAGTTAAGTCGAGGTCATAGCGTCCCGATCGATCCCGGCCGGGACGCCGCCTCGTTCGCGCGCACGCCACGACACCGGTTCAAGCTACGAGGAAGGAAGACCATGCCATCCAACGCCCCCGAGGCCCCTGTCCGGAAGGCCGGGCCCCGGGAGTGGCTGGGGCTCGCCGTGCTCGCCCTGCCCACCCTGCTGATCTCCCTCGACCAGAGCGTGCTGTACCTGGCACTTCCCCACCTCGCCGAAGGGCTGCGGCCCACCGGCACGCAGACGCTGTGGATCATGGACGTCTACGGCTTCCTGATCGCCGGCTTCCTAATCACCATGGGCACCCTCGGCGACCGGATCGGCCGCCGCAAGCTGCTGATGATCGGCGCCTTCGCCGTCGGCATCACCTCGGTGGCCGCCGCCTGCTCCACCAGCGCGGAGGCCCTGATCATCACCCGAGCCCTGCTCGGCATCGCCGCCGCGACGCTGATGCCGTCCACCCTCGCCCTCATCAGCAACATGTTCCACGACCCGCACCAGCGCGGTCGCGCCATCGCGGTGTGGGCCAGCTGCTTCATGGGAGGCACGGCGCTCGGCCCGGTCGTCGGCGGCGCACTGCTGGAGTTCTTCTGGTGGGGCTCGGTGTTCCTGCTCGGCGTTCCCGTCATGGTGGTGCTGCTGATCGCCGCCCCGCTCGTGCTGCCGGAGTACAAGGACCCCGATGCCGGCCGGATCGACCTGCTGAGCGTGCTGCTGTCGCTGGTGTCGATCCTGTCGATCATCTACGGGCTGAAGGAGCTCGCGCGCTACGGCTTCGCGCCGGTGCCGGTCGTCGCGATCGTCGTCGGCCTGGCCGTCGGCGCGGCTTTCGTGTCGCGGCAGGGCAAGCTCGCCCACCCGCTGCTCGACCTGAAGCTCTTCAGGGTCGGCGCGTTCACGGCCGCGCTGCTGATCCTGATGGTCTCGATGCTCGGCACCGGAGGCGGCTACCTCTTCATCACCGGATTCCTCCAGATGGTCGAGGGCCTCTCGCCGATGGCGGCCGGTCTGTGGATGCTGCCCGCGGCCATCGCCTCGATCATCGCCGCGCAGGTGGCGCCGATCTTCGCCAAGCACTTCCAGCTCAGCACCGTGATCGGGGTGGCCCTGCTGATCGGCACGGCCGGCTACCTGATGCTCGTCTTCGTCGACCCGGTCGGCGGGATGCCGCTGCTGATGACCGGATTCGTGATCATCTTCATCGGCGTCGGCACCTTCGGATCGCTCGGCACCAACCTGGTCGTCGGGTCCGTCCCGCCCGAGCGAGGCGGCTCCGCGGCGGGCCTCTCCTCCATCAGCGGCGACCTGGGCAACGCGCTCGGCATCGCCACGCTCGGCAGCCTCGGCGCCGCCGTCTACCGCGACTCGATCGTGCCGCCCGCCGGAATCCCGGCCGACACCGCCAGGGTGAGCTTGGAGGACGCCATCACCGCTGCCCGGGAGCTGCCCGCCAAGGCCGCCGAGGACTTGATGGCCGCCGCCAAGGCGGCGTACACCAGCGGGCTCAACACGATCGGCCTCGCCTGCGCCGCCCTCACCGTGGTCAGCGCGATCATCGCGCTCACCATGCTGCGCAACCGCCGCGGAGCCGCCCCCTCCGGCAACGGTGCACCGCGGGAAAGGACAACCGAGGACTCCCTTCCGATCGCCTGATACGCGACGCTGGAGAACGCCGGCCTCGTGGGCGAAGCCGACGTTCTCCCGGATTCCTCCTCGTCCGGATCAGCCCGACCAGCTGTCTATATAGGACAGATGTGCGTGATCACGAGTTCGGCGATTGCCGCCCCTCGCCCGGAAGGCTGCGCCCCACGTGCCCTCCGGACCGGCCTCCGAGTGATCGGAGCGCGTTTTCCGGGAAGTTCGGCCGAACTCGGCGCAGGGGGTCGTTTCAGAATGGTGTGCGATTTGGGCTCAAGGCGCCTTCGGGATCAGCCGGGCGGAACCATTCTGAAACGGCCCCACTAGCCGCCCGGATTCATCGGGCGGTGCACGTCGTCGTAGGCGGCGTCGGCCGCGTCGATCAGGCTCGCCCCTTCGGCCTGGAGGTCGGCGATGGCGGCGTACCAGGTGTCGAGGGTGGCCTTGCACTGGCTGACCACCTCCTCCGCCGCCGGGCTCAACGCGGCGCGCCGGTGGACCACGCCGAAGGGCACCGACACCAGCGGATCGGTTTCGATCACGACGGCACCGAGCCGCCGCGCCTGAACGGCCATCCGCAGCGGGAGGAAGGCGTGCACGCCGCCGCCGAGGACGAGCGTGAGCTGCGCGTGGCGATTGGGCATGCCCGCGATCAGCCGCGGCTCCACCCCCACATCCCGCAGCGCCGTCGCGACCCGGTCGTTCTCGCGCTGCGCGAGCGAACAGATCGTCAGCGGCAGGTCGCCGAGGGCGTCGAGCGGCAGCCGCCCGGTCGGCGGTGCCGGCGAGCCCGGCGGCATCACCAGCAGCAGCCGCTGCACGCCGAGCTCGACGAAGTCCAGGCTCTCGGTCGGGACGGGCCGAGTGGTGAACCCGAGCTCGTACCGGCCGGCGACGACCTCGCCGCACAGCGCCCGGACGCCGGCGGCCTCGGCGATGTCCAGCCGCACGTCCGGGTGCCGGGCCCGGAACGAGGTGATCCAGGAGGCGACCGCGTCGCTGGACATCTCCGGCATCGTGCCGATGGAAACGGAGCCCGCCTTGAGATCCCGGGCCCGGCTCATCGCGTCCCGGGCGGCCACGACGCCGTCGAGGATCGCCCGCGCCTTCGGGACCAGCAGCGTCCCCGCCGGGGTCAGCACGAGGCTGCGCCGCCCCACGCGCTGGAACAGCTCCACGCCGAGCTCGCGTTCGAGCGACTGGATCGCCTGGGAGAGCGCCGGCTGGGAGACGTAGAGGCGCTGCGCGGCCCGGTTCAGGCCCTCGTGCTCGACCACGGCCAGGAAGTACTCGATCTGGCGCAGCTCCATCGTCCCTCCTCCGATCGTCCGGGGCCGGCGCGCTCCCGATGACGAGCCCTAACGTACGCGGTAGCTGTCCGGCAGCACCCCGTCCGCCGCGACCGACCGGATCATCGCGCGGCCCAGGTTCCGCTCGTGGATCGCGGAGGCGCCC
Organism: Saccharopolyspora sp. NPDC050642; assembly: GCF_040654735.1. Classification (NCBI taxonomy): domain Bacteria; kingdom Bacillati; phylum Actinomycetota; class Actinomycetes; order Pseudonocardiales; family Pseudonocardiaceae; genus Saccharopolyspora; species Saccharopolyspora sp. NPDC050642. The sequence goes on from NZ_JBFAIN010000001.1 coordinate 738,986, forward strand.
TCGTAGATGCGCAGGGTGCGGACGTCGCGCCACATCCGGGGCACCGGGTGCGGCCCGACGATGCCCTCCCCGCCGAGCAGCTGCACGCACCGGTCCGCGACCCTGCCGACCATCTCCGAGCAGTACAGCTTCGCCGCCGAAATCCGCTGCCGGGGAACGGATCCGGCGTCGAACGCGCGGGCGGCGTCCAGGGCGAGGGCCCGCCCGGCCTCCATCTCCGAGTAGCACCGGCCCAGTTCGGCCTGCACGACGCCGAGATCGGCGAGCGGGGCGCCGAACTGGTGCCGCTCGCTGACGTGGCGGGTGGCCTCCTCCAGCATCCGGGTCGCCTGGCCGACGCAGGTCGCGGCGACGTGGAGCCGGGCGTGGTTGATCCCGCGCATCGCGGCCGCGAGCCCGGTGCCGGGCACCCCGCCGAGTAGCCGGTCCTCGGCGACGACCACCGACTTCAGGTCGATCTCGGCGACGGGGCCCTCGGCGTGGCCGTTCATGAGGTCCGGGATCCGGGTCGACACGCCGGGCGCGGTCCGGTCCACGATGAACGCGGACACTTCAGGGCTTTCGGCGCCGTCGGTGCGCGCGAAGACGAGGAGCGTGTCCGCCCAGTGGGCGTTGGTGATGTAGCGCTTCGACCCGTCCAGGACCCAGCCGTCGCCGGTGCGCCGGGCAACGGTCTGCACGTTGGTCGCGTCGGAACCGGCCTCCGGTTCGGTCAGCGCGAACGAGGTCACCTGCCGGCCGGCCGCCATCTCCGGCAGCATCTCGCGGCGCTGGTCCTCCGTGCCGTGGTCGAGGATCGCCTGCGAGCAGAGCCCGATCACGGTCGAGAAGCGGGACCGGTACACGCACGACGCCCTGGTGAACTCGAGCGTCAGCAGCACCTGCTGCTCCATGGTCCAGCCGAGCCCGCCGTAGGCGGGCGGGATCGAGATGCCGAACAGCCCGAGCTCGGCCATGCGCCGCACGATCGCATCCGGAACCTGCCCCGCGGCGACCATTTCGGCCTCGGCGGGGATCAGCTCGTCGTCGGTGAACGCGGCGATCGTGCGCAAGTACGCGTCGAAGTCGGCCATGCCGGCGGCGCGGGTCATCGTTTCTCCATCCCTGGTCGCGGTTGCTCCGGCAGGGCGACGACGCCGTCGTCGGCCAGCCGGTCGATCTCGTCCTCGCTGCGCCCGAGTTCGCGCAGCACGTCGCGGGTGTGGGCGCCCAGCCGGGGCGCGGCCGACGTCCGGCCGCGGGCCGCCCCGTCGACCCGGAAGGGCGCGGCCGGGGCGTCGATCCCGAGCTCGTCCAGCTCGACGACCAGGCCCGATGCGGCGAGGTCGGCGTCCTTCACGAGCTCGTCGAACGACCGCACCGAGCCGCACACGATCCCCCGCGAGGCCAGCAGTGCGATGGCCTCGGCGCGGGTGAGGTGGCCGAGCGCGGAGCTCAGGACTTCCTTCAGCGCCAACCGGTTCGCGACCCTCGAACCGTTGTCCGCGAAGCGCGGGTCGGTCGTGAGCTCCGGCCTGTCGATCGCCGAGCACAGCGCGGCCCACTTGGTCGCGGTGTAGGCGGAGACCACGACGGCGCCGTCGACGGTCTGCACGAGATCCGCGGCGGGCGCCACCGCGGGCTGGCCGTTGCCCGTCCGCCGGGGCGCCTCGCCGGTGAGGCGGTAGCCCGTCCACTGCGCCGCTTGGGCCGCCACCACCGCTTCCATCAGCGAGGTCTCGACGACCGCGCCGTTCCCGGTCCGGCCGCGCCGGACCAGCGCGGCGAGCACCCCGGCCGCCAGCGCGTTCGCGGCCAGCACGTCGGCGACGGTGAAGCCGACGCGCTGCGGTTCGCCGTCGGCATCGCCGGTGGTGTGCATGATCCCGAACTCGGCCTGGGCCGCGATGTCCAGTCCCGCTCGCCCCGCCGAGGGGCCGCGGGTTCCGAATCCGGTGACGAACCCGTAGACGAGGTGCGGGTGGCGCGAACGCGTCCGCTCCGGCCCGATGCCGAGGCGTTCGGCCGAGCCGTGCCGGAAGTTGTGCAGCAGCACGTCCGATCCCGCGCACAGCTCGTCGAGGACTCGAAACCCCTCGGGATGCCGCAGGTCGACCGCGATGCTGCGCTTGCCGCGGTTGTTCGCGTGCAGCATCGCTTGGCCGAACGAGCCGACGGATCGCGCCTGGTCGCCGGTGGGGCTCTCCACCTTGATCACCTCGGCGCCCAAGTCGGCCAGCTGCTGACCGGCCCCGGGAGCGGCGATGTACTGGCCCAGGTCCACCACCCGGATCCCGGTCAGCGGTGCCTCCATCACGAAGCCCTCCTCATCGCGGTCTCGGCCTCCAGGGTTCGGCGGGCGGCCTCGGGGTCCAGCAGCCGCGCGCCGATCACGGCGCACGCGCAGATGGCGATGCCGACGACGAGGAACCCGTTCGAATAGCCCTCGGACGGCGTCGGTCCGGCTTGGACGATGAGCCCCAGCGCGTAGGGGGCGACGATTCCCGCGATGCTGTAGAACCCGATCACGCATCCGAAGAACGCGGTCCGCTGGCGCTGCGGCAGGAAGTCGGAGGCGCCCGCGAAGGCGACCGAGAACGCGACGCTGTTGATGGAGAAGGTGCAGATCACCAGCACCAGCTGGAGCGTTCCCGGCCCGACCAGCGCGAACGCGATCATGCTCAGCCCGGCGAAGACGATCAGCGCGCCGCTGAGGTGACCGCGCGCGGCCCGGGAGCTCCAGCCCCGCGCGAGGAGCCGGCCCGACAGGTATCCGCTGGCGACGAGGACGACGACCGCCGTGGCGTAGGGCGCGGTGACCAGCCATCCGACGGTGGTCGGCGCGTAGCCGAGGCCTTCGCCGAGGAACGCGGGCAGCCACGAGACCTTCAGCGAGGTGATGAGGTAACCCGCGAACGACAGCAGGCTGAGCCCCCAGAAGCTGGGCAGCCGCAGCAGCCGGAGGAACGGCACGTCGATGTGCCCGTTCGGGTCCGCCTCCGCCACCGCGGTCGCCGGGCACTTCCGCAACGGCTGCCGCTCGACGTAGCACAGCCAGACGACCAGCCAGACGACGCCGACCGCGATCAGCACGAGGAACGCGGCGTGCCAGGAGTACGAGACGATCACCCACGTCAGCAACGGCGCGGAGATCAGCGGGCCGACCGAGGACCCCGCGTTCACGATCGACCCGGCGAACGCGCGCTTCTCCTTCGGGAACCGGTCGGCGACGACGCTCTGGCACAGGGCGTGCGCCGGTCCCTCGAAGAAGCCCAGCACGATCCGGGAAACCAGCAGCACCCCGAACGTCGTGGGCACCGCGAGCGGCAGCATGCTGGCGATCCAGGTGAACATCAGGATGGCCGCCGCCCACTTCGCGGAGATCCAGCGCATGGCGGCGGACAACCCCACCGCGCCGACGGCGAACAACCAGAAGAACGCGCTGCCGACCAGGCCGAAGTCCCCGGCGGTCAGGCCGAGGTCGTGGCGGATCTGCTGCGCCGCCAACCCCACCGCCGCCTTGTCCGCGAAGTTCAGCGTGAAGAAGGCGAAGAGCAGGATGACGATGCCCCAGGCCTTGCGGTCCGGGCGTGGGAGCGCCGGTGACACCACCGGCGTCCCGATTTCGGCTGATGCCATGTGACCCTCCGTCACGGCCTTGACCTCGTTGACAAGCGCTGCGCCGCAACAACTCCACCGGTGATCCGCGGCACCAACAAGACCGAATCCCGAGTCACGCTTATAGCCAGAGCCGATAATCCGCGACGCGCTCGCCTCCCACCGCCCGCACCGCCTTTGGAGGCCGCTCCGGTATTGGGGTGCGGGCAACGCAACGTGGCCGCTTGGGGTGCAGGGCGCTGCTTTCGCGCGAAATCGCCACCGGTGCCAGGCGTCCGGACGTCTTCGGGACGAGCTTGCCCGAAGCCTTTCCGAGACGCCCCTTTGATGTCGAGGACGCAAGATCATCAGCTTGTGAACGAGACCCCGTCCACAAGAGACCAAGGCGTGCGAAAACCAGGGGAACGCAGGGAAATCGGCCTGGCTGTCGCCGTGGTTCGGCTCAGGGCAGGTCGGGCCAGCCGCGCGCGAGGTGGGAGAACGCGATGTCCAGGGCCGCTCGCGGGTCGGGTTCAGTGCCCGCGAGATCGGGGATTTCCAGGACGTAGCGGGCCAGCAGGCGCAGGGCGAGGTCGTCTGCGTCGCGGCCGGTTTCCTCGGCGATGACGCGGGCCAGCGCGGCTTCGCAGCTCGTCCACAACGTCCGGGCGTAGGCGCGCAGAGCCGGGGTGGCTACCACGAGTTCGGCGACGCGCCGGGCCTCGGGTCCGGGGTCGGGGGCGAAAGGGCCTCGCGTGGCGAGGAAATCGCGCAGGGCATCCAGGACCGAACCGCCCTCCGGGCGGTTGCGAACGGCCGCCGCCAGGGCCGCCTCGCGTTCTCCGGCGTCGCCGAGGACCAGCGCCTCCTTCCCGCCGGGGAAGTGCGCGAACAGCGTCGACACCGCCGTGTCCGCGGTGTCGGCGATCTCGGCGACGGTGACCTGGTCGAAGCCCCGTTCCAGGAACAGCCGGCGCGCGGCCGCCGAGAGCGCCTGGCGGGTGGCGGCCTTCTTGCGTTCACGCCGGTCGGACACCCGCGCCGGAGTCTGTGCCATGCCGCGATGCTACCGGCGAGCAGGAGCGACTCCAAAATCGAAGTCATTGCAAAGTCGGAACGACTTCGATTTACTTGGGCGGGGCGCCGCACCGCGCCCCGAAACCGAGCCCACCGGAGCCGCCATGCCGCCCACCGCCCAGACCGCGCCGTGGAACGTCCGCCGGCCACCGCGCGCCGACGGGAAGACCTTCCTGGTGACCGGCGGAAACGCGGGGATCGGCTACTTCGCCGCCGAGCAGCTGGCCGGCACCGGGGCGACCGTCGTCCTCGGGAGCCGCAGCAGCACCAAGGCGAACGCCGCGATGGCATCGATCCGCTCCCGGATCCCCGATGCGCGCGTGCGCCACCTCCGCCTGGACCTCTCCGACCTCTCCTCGATCAAGTCCGTCGCGGACGAGCTGGACGCGGACGGACTCGACGCGATCGTCTGCAACGCCGGGGTGCTGCTGGACGGGCCGCAGCGCCAGGAGACCGGGGACGGCCACGAGCTGACGTTCGCCACCAACCACCTCGGACACTTCCTGCTGGTCGGCCACCTGGCGCAGCTGCTCGCCGCGCGCGCGGGCCGCGTGGTCACCACCGGTAGCTTCGTGGCGAAGTCGGCGAGCCTGGACCTCGCCGACCTGCAGAGCACGCGGGACTACGAGCCCAAACGCGCCTACGCGCGGTCGAAGCTCGCGCAGATGTTGTTCGGCTTCGAGCTCGACCGCCGCCTGCACGCCGCTGGCGGGGCCGCGCTGAGCGTGGTGAACCACCCCGGTGGCGCGCTCGACTCCCTCACCCCCTCCCGGCCGCCCGTCCACATCCGGACCACCGGTCAGCGGCTGCGGGGGCTGCCCGCCGGTCTCGCCTTGCAGGGCAAGGAAGCCGGCGCGTGGCCCGCCGTTCGAGCGGTCCTGGACCCATCCGCTCGCGGCGGCCAGCTGTGGGGGCCTCGCATGTTCGGGCTTCGCGGCGAGCCTCGCAGCGAACCCGTCCAGGGCCCGCTCGCCGACGCCGCGCTCGCCGCAGGCGTGTGGGCCGCCAGCGTGGACCTCACCGGCGTCGACCCCTTCGAGGCCGTTCCAGGACCGGCGAAGCACGGGCGGTAAGCCCGCCCTGCTCCATCCACATCGGACAGATCGCGAATGCCCACCCATCGCGAGCGACCTCAAGAAAATGTGACGCATTTCACGTCTGTTTTGTCCGTTTACCGGGTGCCCCCGGCCCGTCATGATGCACGCGCCAATCGCTCAACAGTGAGGAAAAGCGCGTGGAGAACACTCGGGATACCGGGTCGTGGCGGGAGCTCGGCGGTCATCTGAGCACCGCGGTCGTGCTGGCCGGCGGGGTGCTCGTCGGCGCGGTGAACATCTACGTGGCGGCGAGCCTGCTGCCGACGGCGGTCGGCGACATCGGCGGCGAGCGGCTGTACGCGTGGAACATGACGGCCTTCCTGATCGCCCAGGTGGTCGCGACGATGTTCGTGGGCCGGCTGCTCTCCCGGCGCGGCGATGTCGGCTCCTACCTGATCGGCTTCGGCGTCTTCGCCGGCGGTTCGCTGGTCTGCGCGGTGGCCCCGGCGATGCCCGTGCTGCTGGTCGGCCGCGGCATCCAGGGCCTCGGCGCCGGACTGCTGACCGGGCTGGGATTCGCCATGATCCGCTCGGCGCTGCCACCCCACCTTTGGTCGCGCGGCAGCGCGTTGGTCTCCGCGATGTTCGGCGTCGGCAACTTCGTGGGCCCGGCGCTCGGCGGGCTGTTCGCGCAGTTCGGTTCGTGGCGGCTGGCTTTCGCGGTGCTGGCCGCCGTCTCGGTCGTGATGGCGGCGTTCGTGCCCAGGGCGCTCCCGCGTAGCGAACGGGACGAGCACGCGGCCCCGGTACCGGTGCGCTCGCTGGTGCTGGTCGTCGCGGCCGTGGGTGCGGTGAGCGTCGCCGGGATCCTCTCGAACGCCGCCGCGATGACGGCGTTCATCCTGCTGGGGCTCGCGTCGGTCCTGGCGTTCCTGGTGGCGGAGAAGCGCGCGGAGGTGCGGGTCCTGCCGCGTTCGACGTTCCAGTCCGGCTCGGCGTTGCGGTGGGTCTTCCTGACCATCGTGCTGCTCGCGTCCGGTGTCGCCGTGGAGACGTTCCTGCCGTTGTTCGGCCAGCACCTGGGTGGGCTGCCGCCCGTGGCGGCGGGATTCTTCGCCGCAGCACTGTCTTTCGGCTGGTCGGCGAGCCAGATCGCGAGCTCCTCGGCGAGCCGGGAGCGGACGATCCGGTGGCTCCAGGTCGCCGGCCCGGCCGCTCTCGCCGCCGGGTTCGCAGTGCTCGCCCTGCTGCAGCACGACGACGCGCCGCTGCTCGTGGTCCTGGCCTGGCTGCCCGTGCTCGTCGCCGGTGGCGCGGGAATCGGCATCGCCATGCCGCACCTGTCCGTCGCCGCCATGGCCAGCACCGATGATCCCGGCGAGGGGCGGAAAACCGCTGCCGCGATCGCGACGGTGCTGACGATGTCGACCGCTTTCGGCGCGGCGGTCGCCGGACTCCTGGTCAACCTGGGCGCGCCGTCGATGGTCGCGTCCGCCCGCTACCTCCTGATCGGGTTCGCCGCCATCGCCGCCCTCGGGATCTTCACCGCGCGACGCGCCAACGACGTCGCGCGCCGCCGGGAGAAGGCGGCCGCCCGCTGATGACCAAGCCGACAACACATGACAGTCCGACACAAGGAGATTCGATGCACGACGCAGAGGCGACGACGCCGATGTTCCCGATGACCCGAGCGCGGGGTTGCCCGTTCGACCCGGCGCCGGAGCTGTCCGGGCTGGCGGAACGGGCGCCGGTGTCGCGGGTGAGGCTGTGGGATGGCAGCACGCCGTGGCTGGTCACCCGCTACGCGGATGTCCGGGCGCTGCTGGTCGATCCCCGTGTCAGCGTCGATGTCGCGCAGCCCGGTTTCCCGCACACCAACGCGGTGAGCAAGGCGCGGGACGCGCAGATGAAGACGCTGATGCAGATGGACGCGCCGGAGCACACCGCCCAGCGGCGGTTGCTGACCCCGGAGTTCACGTCGAAGAAGATCGAGGCGTTGCGGCCCGGTATCCAGCGGATCGTCGACGAGCTCGTCGACGCGTTGCTCGCCGGCCCGAAACCCGTGGACCTCGTGGAGGCCCTCGCGCTGCCGATCCCCTCGCAAGTGATCTGCGAGCTGCTCGGCGTGCCCTACGCCGACCGCGACTTCTTCCAGGAGGTGGCCCGCACGCTCGTCATGGACGAGTCCGATCCCCTGCGCGCCGTGGCCGCCAGCGAGGAGCTGAACGCCTACTTGGAGGAACTCGTGGTCGCGAAGGACGCCGAGCCTGGCGAGGACCTGCTCAGCAAGCTGGCCGTCGAGCACTACCGGACCGGGGAGATGACGCGCCGCGAGATCGCCGTGCTGGGACAGCTCCTCCTGGTCGCCGGGCACGACACCACCGCGAGCATGATCGCCTTGGGCACCGTCGCGCTGCTGACGCACCCGGAGCAGTTCCACGCGGTCCGGGACAGTGACGACCCTGCTCTGGTGGCCAACGCGGTGGAGGAACTCCTGCGCTACCTGTCCATCACGCACACCGAAGCCCGCCGCGTCGCGCGGGAGGATCTGGAGATCGGCGGGCGGACCATCCGCGCGGGTGAAGGCATCATCGCGGTGAAGAGCACCGCCAACCGGGATCCCGCGGCGTTCCCGGACCCCGACGCGCTCGACGTCCGCCGAAAGGCCCGCCACCACGTCGCTTTCGGCCACGGCGCGCACCACTGCCTCGGCCACGCGCTGGCCCGGGTCGAGCTGCAGGTCGTGTACGGCACCCTCTACCGGCGCATACCGACCCTGGAGCTGGCCGTACCGCCGGAACAGCTCGTGTTCAAACAGGATGCGGTCTTCTACGGGGTTCGAGAGCTGCCCGTCACCTGGTGAGCTCCGGCGGAAACCGGGCGGGCGGCTTCGAAAAGCCGCCCGCTCGGCCGCTTCCCCGTTACTTCAACGGCACGAATCCGTTGAACAACGGCAGCCTCTCGCCGTCCAGCGCCAGGAGCCACGTGGTTCCGTCGTCCGGGGAGACGGGCTTCGCCCCTTCCGGCAGCCACATCCCGAACGTCCCGTTCGCGACCGGCACGTCGGACGGCTGCCCCAGCGAGAAGTCGGCGATCATGGATGCCCCCGACGGGGGCACGATGCCCACGAACGCGATCTTCGCGCCGTCCTTGCCCAATCCGGGCACCGCGAGGCGGCGAACCGGGATGGACTGGCCGACGAAGGTGTCGGTGTGCAGCCGGTGGATCTTGCCCGCGGGGTTGGCCGGATCCGGCTCCGTGGTGCAGGCCACCGCGTGCTGCGCGGTCCGGCCCAGCACCACCCGGTACGGCCCGTCCTCGACGAGGACGCCGGGCTGGTAGCCGTCCCGGTCGGCCGGCGGCTCGGCGAGCCCGGCCAGGCATTCGCCGAGTGCCCTGCCCGCCGGAGAAGTCCGGTCCCCGGCGCGGTCGATCAGGCTGAGCAGCGGCGCGGGTGGCGCGGGCAGTTCGGCGCGGGGCCAGATGACCCTCTCCGCGCCCCTACCCGGCTGCTCCGGCGTTCCCTCGCCCGGCTGTTCCGGTTCGCCCTGACCCGACGGCTCCGCCTTGCCCCGGCCCGACTGTTCCGGTTTGTACTCGTCCAGCCGTTGCGCCCAGAGCCGGGTGGTCGCCGGGTTCGTCAGCGTGAAGCTGGTGAACTGCCGCGTGTCCTTCGCGACGTCGCTCTCCGAAACACCCAGGCCGTCCGGCATGGACAGCATGATCCGGGGCCAGGTGGGATCGGCGACGCCGGCGGCCACCCCGGTGCTGGTGTAGAGCAGCAGCGCGGTGCGGCTTCCGGCTGCGTAGGAGGGTTCCGCGTTCGGGTCGGACATCGTCACCGTCGTCGACGTCGTCTCGCAGAAGACGGGCTTGCCGCCCGCGGTGAACGCGGCGACGACATCGTCGCCCTGCGCCGTGATGGACGCGTTGACCCATTCGCTCCGATCGGGCACCTGGCCAGTCTTGCCCGCGGCGCGAACCGCGTTCCAGCACCGGTCGAGCGTCCTGGTCGTGGCGTCGGGCGGCGCGGCGGCGGGCGTCTCGACGAGCTGCGAGCGGGCGACCTGCACACCGATCACGGCACCGGCGGCGAGCAGGACGACCGCGGCCGAAGCCGCCACCACCCGGCCGCGGTGGCGCGCCGACATCCCGGCCTCGACCCTGCCGCGCAACCGGGCGCGGACCTCGGGCGGGAGCTCACGTCGCGGGGGAAGCCGTGGCTCGTCGTTCATTTCTCCTCCACCAGGTCGCGCAGCTGGGCCTTCGCCCGGGACAGATGCGAACGAACGGTGACCTCGGCGACCTTGAGCAGCACCGCCGCATCCGCGATCGACAGGTCGCCGAGCAGGCACAGCTCCACGACCTGCCGCTGCGCTCGCGGCAGCGTGCGCACGGCATCGATCACCTGCTTCAGCCGCGCTTCGCCGTCGAGCTGGTCGGCGACGGCGTCGGCGTGGTCCGACACCACGTCCGGTTCGGGAATTTGGCGCAGCAGCCGCAACCGCCGGCTCGCGCCCCGGCGCTCCGTTCGCGCGAGGTTCCCGGCCACCGTGTAGAGCCACGGCAGCAGGCTGTCCCGCACCAGGACGACCTCGGCGCGCTTGCGCCAGGCGATGAGGAAGGTGTTCGACGTCAGGTCTTCGGCGGCGCTCCAGGAACCCGTCAGCCGGTAGGCGTGGTTCCACACCGCTTGCACGTGCCGCTCGAACAGGACGCCGAAGGCCCCGTCGTCGTCGCGTGCCGCGCGCGCCCAGAGGTCACCGTCTTCGCGGTCGTCGGCCGGCTCCGCCGACGACCGCGCTCCGGTCCATTGCATGGTCACACCCCTCAGTGGCCGGCAACGGCGGAAGTGTTGTCGCGGTCGGCCGGAAGGGAGGCGGCGGTCCGCTCAGGGAACGAGGACGATCTTGCCGACCGCGTGCCCGTTCTCGACCTGGGCGAGGGCTTCGCCGGCTTCGTCGAGCGGCCGGACCTGCGTGACGTGCGGGTCCAACGCCTTCGTCGCGACCAGCCGGGCGAGCTCGGTGAGGACGGCAGTGCTCCGGTCCCGTTCGACCTCCCCGCCGCCGAGCTCGCGGGCCAACGGCTTGTCGGCCACCGAGCGCAGCTTGGAGCGGTCCGCGACCAGACCCGCCACGGTGCGCAGGGCCTCGCCACCGACGAGGTCGAAGACTGCGTCGACCCCGCCCGGAGCGGCGGCGCGCACCCGATCAAGGACACCGTCGCCGTAAGCGACCGGGACGGCACCGAATCCCGCCACCAGCTCGTGCTTGGCCGGGCTGGCGACCCCGACGACGTTGATCCCCCGGGCTCGCGCGAGCTGCACGACCGGAATCCCGACGCCGCCGCCGGCCCCGTTGACCAGCAGCGTCGCCCCGGCATCCAGGCCTAGGTCCTCCAGCGCGTCGTGCGCGGTACCGGCCGCCACCGGCAGCACCGCAGCCTCCTCCGGCGACACCTCGTCCGGTCGATGCGCCGCGAACGACGCGGTGACCAGCGCCTGCTCGGCCCAGCCGCCGACCATCCCGGGGCAACCGCCGAACACCTCGTCGCCGACCGAGAACCCCTCGACCCCGGGCCCGAGCGCGGTGACGGTCCCCGCCACCTCGCGGCCCAGCACGGCGGGCCCGGCCACGCCGTAGGAGCCCTCGCGAAGCCGCCAGTCCCCCGGGTTCACGCCCGCCGCGCGCACCCGGACGAGCAGCTCGCCCGGGCCAGGAACGGGCACCGGGACGTCGAGGAAGGTTTCCTTCTCCGGCCCGCCCGCTGCAGAAAATCCGTACGCCCGCATGCCCACTCCCCTTCGCCGTCCCCTCCAACGTACTAAGAGGTGGTTTCGCGTGGTGCGCGGGCACGTGCGGGACGTGGCCGTCCGGAGCGCTGGGCGCCGGTTTCGCGCGAAACCGCCACCAGGCATTGGGCGCCTTCGGAGTGAGGCGGGCGGAGCCGCGCTGAGGCGAACTCCAAGAGGCGCCCGGGAACGGGCATGGCGTGTCTGGAATGGACAGTCACTTGCGCGGTGTCGTTCCAGATCCGGGCCCTTGTGCGGTGCTCGGCGCCCCGACCTCCGCATCTGGTGCTGGGCGGCGGCCGCGCTCATCGACCTCTTCGGCACCTGGACCGCGCACCCCGCGCCGGGCCGCACGACGAGAACCGAGCGCCTCCCGTTCGACGCCGAGCACGTGCTGGGGCGGATGCTGCTGTTCCTCATCATCCTGCTGGGCGAAACCGTCCTGACGCTGGGCCGGGCGGTCTCCGCGCACCACTCCGACCCGCTCACCCCGCTGATGGCCCTGGTCGGCCTCTTGACCATCTACTTCGGACGGGCCGAGCAGCTGGCGGCGAGCCACGCCGCCGCGACCGAGGGCCCTATCCGGTCCGTCCACCTCGGCATCAACGTGATCTACGGGGTCGTCGCCGCCTCGTGATCCTGGCCGGGCGCACCGAGATCGTGCTCGCCCGCGCGCACGATTCCCGGTCCGGCGTCGCCGGAGTGCTCGTGCTCGCCGGGTCGATGGTCTACGTGCTGTCGTAGGCGATCTACTTCCGCGTCGAACCGGCACCGGCCGGCTCCCGCGGGCCATCGGAGCCGCGGTCCTCGGTGTTGCGGCCGCGGCGGCTTGCTGGCTCCCGCCGTGTGCCGTGATCGCGTTGCTGGTCGTCATCGTCCTCGGGCTGGCCCGCCACATCTCCAGGGGCACGGCGGATTCCGCGACGCCCTGACCTCGTGGCGCTTGCTGCGAAAGGCCGGTGGCGTCGTTCCGCCACCGGCCTTTCGCCCCTATTCCGCTGCCTTCTCGCCGGCGCGCTCCGCCGCGGAGAATCCTTCCCGCGCGTGCGATCCGTCGCAGAACGGCTTCTTCACCGAGAGCCCGCATCGGCACAGCAGCCGGGTGCGGCCGGGGCCGAGCTCGTAGGTGTTGTTCTCGTGGTCGACGATCTTGACCGGTCCTTTGACCTGGTACGGCCCGTTGTCCACGGTCTTGATCACCACGGGCGGCTCGGCCGGGGTCGGATCGCTCATCGATTCGCCGCCGTCAGCTCGCGACCTGGTATCCGGCCTCGTTGACGGCCTTGCGGATCGCGTCCGGGTCGACCGGCGAGGCGCTGACGACCGTGAGCTCGCCGTTGCTGATGTCCACGTCGACGTCGGTGACGCCCTCGACGCCCGTGACCGCGGACGTCACCTTGCTCATGCAACCCGAGCACGTCATGCCCTTGACGACGAAGGTGCTCTCACTCATCGGATCTCCTCCTCTGGGAACGAACTTGATCAGTACCCCGGCAGGGTATCAACAATACCTCAGGGGGGTATACCGGTGGGCTACTCGGCCAGTGCGGTGAACTGAGCGGTGCGGACCTTCCCCGCATGCTTGAAGTCGAGGAACAAGCGGTAGGTGCCCGGACCCGGCACTTCCGCGTGGAACGCGACCTCGGGCCCCGGGCGGGTCACGCCGTCCTCCGGCGAACCGTCCGGGTGGACGTGCAGGTACGCCAGGTCGCCCAGCCGGAGCGCGACCAGGTGCCCGTAGGCGCCGAGGTACGGCTGCAGGTCGGTGACCGGCACGCCGTCGCGGCGCACCACGAGGGTGAGCGGGTTCGCCCGGCCGGCGACCAGCTCCCCGCCGAGCTCGACCTCATAACCGTCGACCGCCGAGACGGCGGCGACCTCCGGCACCGGGCGCGGCCGGTAGTCACCGGCGACCGCCAGGTCTGCGCCGAGGGTGAGCGCCGGCCCGCCTTCCGGCTGGAAGTCGATGAAGACCCGGTACTCCCCGGCTTCCGCGAGCTCCAGCGGCACCGACCAGGCGCCGCCGCCCACCTCGACCGGGTGCACGTGCCAGAACCCGGTGAGATCCCGGCGGACGACGATGAGGTGGATCTTCTTGCCGTGCACCTCGGCCAGCGAGGTCAGCGCGGCGCCGTCGGGCCCGAGGATCCGGAACCGGTAGTCGGCGGCGCCGCCCGCCGCCAGCCGGGTCGTCTCCGGTGCGAAGGTGTACCCGCCCTTCGTGATCTGCAGCCCCTGCGGCACACCCCCGGCCCCGTGGCCCTGATGACCGGCCGCGTGACCGTGCTGGCCGTGGTGCTGATGACCGGCCGCGTGGCCCTGGTGGGCGTGGTGCTGGTGGTGACCGACATTCGCCGACGCGTTCATCGTCGCCGCCTCCTTCTCGTATACCCCCTAGGGGTATCTCTCGAACACGGAGGACTATGCCAAACGATCAGCCCGGGACGCAACGTGATACACGACATACCCCTCCGGGGTACGCGCGGATCAAGACGGCAACCGACCGAACGACAAGGCGATTCATCGAGGTCGCGCGGCGAAACCCCACGCCCCAACAGGAGATCCGGATCGAGCAGGACTCGCACCGGGTCACCCGCCACGCCCGCATCGATGATCGGCACGGACTGGACATCCCGACCTCGCTCGTCTATACCCCTAGGGGGTATCAGCATCCGATCATCCGAATCACGCGAGGAGTCCCGACATGTCCGCACCAACCCGATCGCCGCGCAGGTGGTGGGCGCTCGCGCTCATCGCCCTGGCCCAGTTCATGGTGATCATGGACACCTCGATCATCGGCGTCGCCCTGCCGCGGATGCAGGCGGATCTGGGCTTCTCCCAGGAGAACCTCTCGTGGGTGTTCAACGCCTACGTCATCGCCTTCGGCGGCCTGCTGCTGCTCGGCGGCCGGCTGTCCGACCTGCTCGGCGCGCGCCGGATGTTCGCCGCCGGCTGGCTCGTGCTGCTCGCCGGCTCCGCCGTCGCCGGAGCCGCCGGCACGGCGTGGGTCGAGCTGGCCGGGCGGGCGCTGCAAGGCGCGGGATCCGCGCTGATCGCTCCGTCCGCGCTGACGCTTCTGATGATGCTCTTCGGCGCAACGCCGAAGGAACTCGGCAAGGCGCTCGCGCTCTACGGCGCCGCCGCCCCGGCCGGCGGAACCGCCGGCGTCTTCCTCGGCGGTGTCATCACCGAATACCTGAGCTGGCCGTGGGTCTTCTACCTGAACATCCCGATCGCGGTGCTCGCGCTCGCGCTCACCCCCGCCCTGATGCCGGCCGGTTCGGCGCAGCGCGGTTCCACGGACCTGCTCGGCGCGTTCCTGGCCACCGGCGGGCTCGCCGTCGCGGTCTACGCCATCGTCCGCGCGCCCGAAACCGGTTGGGGTTCCGCCGAAACCGTCATCGGCCTGGTCGCGACGGTCGCGCTGTTGGCGGCCTTCGTGGTCGTCCAGGCCAAGCGCCGCACGCCCCTGGTCCGGCTAGGCATCTTCCGGACACCGGACCTCGGCGCGGCCAACATCGCACAGCTGCTGCTGGGCGCGGCGTGGATCCCGATGTGGTTCTTCCTGAACCTCTACCTTCAGCAGGTGCTCGGCCTCGGCGCCTTCGCCAGCGGCTCCGCGCTGCTGCCGATGACCACGGTCATCATGCTGCTGATGATCGTCATCGCGCCGAAGCTGGCCGCCCGCTTCGGGGTCAAACCGATGATCGTGTCGGGCCTGGTGCTGCTCGCGCTCGGGCTGGGGTGGCTGGCCCTGGTGCGACCGGACGGCAACTACGCGGCCGATGTGCTGCCCGCCTCGCTGGTGGCTGCGGCGGGCATGGCGCTGGCGTTCGTCCCCTCGCTGGGCACCGCCATCTCCGCCGCCCGCCCCGAGGAAGGCGGGCTGGCCTCGGGAATCGTCAACACCAGCTACCAGATCGGGTCTGCCCTGGGCTTGGCCGCGATGACGGCGCTGGCGACGTCGCGGGGCGTCGACCGGATCGGCGATCCCGCCGCGCTCACCAGCGGCGTCTCGGCCGCCTTCGTCGGCGCCGCCGGGATCGCGATCGCCGGTGCGCTCATCGCCGGGATGAGCTTGCGCGGCAAGCGTTCCGCGACCGAGCCCCAGAGCACGAACGCCTGACCACCGGCCGCCGCCCGTCTCGCGGGACGGGCGGCGGCCCCGAACCCCGGAGCACCACATGCGACGTCTCAAACCGCTCGAAACCGCCGACGCACCGGCCAAGTCCAGCGAACTGCTGGCGGAGATCATCGGCCGCCACGGCACGGCCGGCGACATGGTCCGCACCATGGCGCACTCGCCCGCGCTGCTGACCGGCTACCTGTCGTTCTCCCGCGCGATGAAGCGGACCAAGCTGCCCGCGACGCTGGGCGAGAAGATCTCGCTGGCGGTGCAGGAATGGCTCGGCTGCGCGTCCTGCCTGGCCGCGCACACCGACGCCGCGAAGGCCCTCGGACTCAGCGACACCGACATCGCCCTGGCCCGCCAGGGCACGTCGGCCGACCCCCGGGAGGCCGCGCTGCTCGCCTTCGTCGTGAACGTGGCGGCCGAACCCTCGACGATCGGCGACGACGACATCGCCGCGCTCACCGCCCACGGCTGGACCGAGCGCACCATCGCCGACGTCGTCGGGCTGGTCGCCCTGAACCAGCTCACCGGCACCTTCAACCTCGTCGCCGGCATCGAACCGGCACCCGCCGGGGAGATCGCCGCGCGCTGACCCCGGGAGGCGGCGTCATGTCCCGGGCATGACGCCGACTCCCAGAGCCAGGCCCATCACGAGCCCGGCACCGGTCGGCTGATCCCCAAAACGCACCAGGAGCCGGCGCTTGCGTGCGCCGGCTCCTGGTTCCGCTCCCGGGACGACGGTCCGCGCGGCGGTGAGGATCAGGTGTACGGGCAGAGGTAGGCGACGGCGTCCGTGATGCGCACCGTGAAGGACTCGTTGTCCTCGATCTGGAAGGAATCCCCTTCGCCGAAGGTCTTCCACTCCTCCGAACCCGGGAGTTTGACGTCCCAGGAGCCGCGGGTCAGGATCATCCACTCCCGGGTCGGCGCCTCGAAGGTCCACTCCCCCGGTTCCATGACTCCGACGGTGAACTTGCCCTGCGCATTGGCGAACTCGAGGCTGCGGACCCGGCCTTCGTAGTACTCGTTCTGCTTGATCATCGCGTCTCCCTCCACGGGATCGTGCGTCTCGACGGCGACGCGCCGAGTGAACTGACGCGCTCACGCTATGGCCGGCGGATCGCCCCGAACAATCTCCGCGTCGTACAAGCCGGGCAGTGGTTCTTCTCCGCTGGGGATAAATTCCCGACCAGTAGGATCCCCGCATGGCAAGCTCGTGGAAGCGGAACGTGCCGACAGGGACACCCGGCCCGCACCGCGGCGATCGCAGTTGCTCGCCAACCTTCCGGGCATGGGCAAGCTGCTGCTCGTCATGGCGCTCAACGCGGGCGGCTACTACCTGCTGCTCGGCTACCTGCCGACCTATCTCATCGAGCAGGTCGGGCTGAGCCAGGCCGACTCGAACCTCGTCGTCACGATCTCCCTGATCACCTACCTCGCCATCGTCCCGATCACGGCATCCCTGTCGGACAGGTTCGGCCGCAAGCGCACGCTGATCGCCGCCTGTGTGCTCCTCATCGCGCTGAGCTACCCGCTGATGGTGCTGCTGTCTGCCGGCGGGATGCTGCTCGCCACCGTTGTCCTGGTCCTGTTCCTGGCGATGTTCTCGCTCAACGACGCGGTGTTCCGGCCTTCTTCGCGGAGACCTTCGCCACGCGCTCGCGGTACCTCGGCTTCGCCCTCCCCTTCAACGTCGGCGCCGTCCTCTTCGGCGGTGTCGCCCCGTACGTCGCGACCTGGCTGATCGCGCGGACCGGCAATCCGCATTCGCCGGCCTTCTTCCTCATCGGCGTGGCCGTGCTCTCCCTCATCGGCGTGGTGCTGGCCAAGGAGACCGCGAGGAAGCCCCTGCCGGACAACGGGACCGAGTCGCCGCACCTGCCGCCTCGTTGAGGTTCCGCGCGGTCGCCTCGGCTTCTCACGTCCGATCCGCGCCGTTGGGCACGGATCGGACGTGGGACCTCGCGGCCGTTGGCGCTGCGCGTCGAGGCTGTGTCCGGGTCAGCGGGTCCGGCCGATCAAGGACCGGGCCAGCGCCTCGAAGGTCGCGCGGATCTCCGCCGGCATCGGCAGCGATGCCAGGCAGTCCGCGACGCCCGTGAGGTGCCGCATGGCCTCGCGTTCGGCGAACTCCCGGCCGCCCAGCTCCTCGACGAGCTCCGCCGCGAGCCTCAGGTCGGATTCGGTCCGCGCCTCGGCGCCGACCAGCGAAACCAGGCGCTCGCGCGCGGGGCCCTCCGCGGCCAGCGCGGCGATGATCGGCAGGGTCTTCTTGCCCTCGCGCAGATCCCCGAGCACCGGCTTGCCCGTCGCCGCCGGATCTCCCCAGATGCCCAGCACGTCGTCGGTGCACTGGAAGGCGAGCCCGAGGCTGCGGCCGAGGCGGTCGAAGCGCTCCGCCGTCGCGGCGTCCGCGCCGGCCAGCAGGGCGCCCGCCGAAGCGGAAAAGCCGAGCAGCGCGCCGGTCTTGGCCTCGGCCATCGCCTGGTACTCGGCGACGCCCACCGCCAGCTCGCCCGTCCACGGCCGTTCGGTGAACCGGATGTCCTCGACCTGGCCGACGACCACCTCCCGCATCGAGGCGGCGAGGCGCCCGGCCACTGCGGCGCCGGCGTGCGCCCCGCCCTGGCCGAGCAGGATCGCGAACGCTTCGGACTGCAGGGCGTCGCCGAGCAGGATCGCCGCCGGAACCCCGTGCTCCTTCCACACCGCGGGCTGACCGCGTCTCAGCACGTCGCCGTCGATGAGGTCGTCGTGGATCAGGCTGAAGTTGTGGACGAGTTCGACAGCGGCGGCCGCGGGCAGCGCCACCGACGGTTCGCCGCCGACCGCCTCCGCGGCGAGCACGGCCATCGTGGGCCGAATGGCCTTGCCGGTGGCGGCGGGATCCCGCGAGTGCCAGCGAAAATGGTAGGAACCGATCGCCCCGAGCGATGGCCCGAGCCGTGCGACGGCATCGCGCAGCAGCGGTTCGGTGAGCTCGCGAGCCCGTCGGCTGGCGCTCGCCAGCAGCTCGTGATCAGTGTTCGCGGTGACCGGCAGCGTGGTCATGATCGGCCTCGATCCTGGTTTCAAATCCCGACGTGACCGACGTTACGTGTCCAAAGAGGTCGGTCAGATCGGCCGAAGTGGCAACCGAGATCGACCGATCGGCCAGGAAACAAGGCCCGGCGCCTCATACTTTCGGCCGAAGAGGTCGTTCCAGATCGGGGTGCGGGGACGTGTGAGACGTGACCGCCCGGCGCCTTCGTTTCCGGAACCCCCCGGGCGTCACAGGCGCATCATCCGTCCCTGGCGGTGCGGAACCCGGTGTTGCCGCTGGTGGATCCACCCGCCGACGAAAGGCCCTGCGCGGTGGTGAGGCGGAGGGTCGGAAAGGGCTCCACCGACAGCGGGAACAGCGCCACCGTCATGCTCTGGATCGGGATGGTGGACAACGTGATCAGGCCGAACATCAGCGCGACGTGGCCCTTGTCGACGAACGCGAGCGCCAGCGTGAGCACCGCGGCCGCCGCCCAGCCGACCAGCACGAACGTCCGGTGGCCGAACCGGTCGAGGTACAGCGTCGCCACGCGGTGGCGATCGTGTAGATGAGGTCGAGCGCGACGCTCTGGTTCGCCCACCGCCGGCGGCCGCTCCCGGCCTCCGTCGCGACCTTGATCGAAACCGTCCGGGAATACACGAACGCTACGACGCGAACGCGGAGTGATCACCGCATCCCTGCCCGCCGTCGAGGACGACCGGTCGGCAGGGATGCGGCGTTCAGCTCAGGCGGATTCGAGGACCGGACGGATTTCGATCGTCTCCGGGGTGGGGAGCCCCTTGGCCAGCTCGACGGCCTCCGCGCGGTCCGCCACCTCGAGCACGAACCAGCCGCCGAGGGTCTCCTCGCCGCCGTGCGCGGGCCCCTCGGTGACCGCCGACGATCCGTCGGCCGCCTTTCGCACCGTCACCGGGGCGTTGTGCTCGGTTTCGAGAGCCTCGCCGCCGACGAGCTTGCCGGCCGTCGCGACCTGACCGATCCAAGCCTCGTACGCCTTGCGGTACGCGTCCCGGTCGGCCTGGATCCGGCGGCGCGACTCATCCGTCTCGAAGATCACGAGTGCGAATTTCATGGGTGTTCCTTTCTGATGGCCGTGCGGCCTGGAGGTTTTGCCGTGCGGTGTCGCCGTCGGGCTTCCGCCACGGGCGTTGGGTCTGCCACGCGGCGCTCGCGACTGCCGCAGCAGGGGTCGCGGAAGAAGTTCTGGCGAATTCGTTGCGGTCGTCGATCTCCTCGTTCAGCGGCAGTTTTCGGCCGCGGGCGCGGCGATCCGGGCGAGGGCACCGATTTCCAGCGCCGTCCACAGTGCACCGTCCGGGCCGAGGGCGATGCCGTGCGGTTCCGAGCCGGACGTGGGCAGGTCGTGCACCTCGATGACGCCTCCGGCGGTGATCGAGCCGACCCGGCCGGCTCCCCACTCGGTGAACCACATCGCCCCGTCCGGTCCGGTGGTGATGGCGTGCGGCCGGGCGGCGCGGTCGGGCAGCGGAAACTCCTCGATCCGGCCGTCGGTGCTGATCCGGCCGATCTGGCCCGCGCCGATCTCGACGAACCAGATCGCGCCGTCCGGGCCCGCCGCGATGCCCACCGGCCCGGCGGCCTCGGTCGGCAGCGGGTGGATCGCGACCTCGCCGTCCAGGCCGATCCGCCCGATCGCGTTGGCCATGTTCATGGTGAACCACATCGCGCCGTCAGCACCGGCGGTGATCGCCGACGGGAACGCTCCGGCGAGCGGTAGCGGGAACTCCCGCACCTGACCGTCCGGCGTGATCCGGCCGATCTGGCCGGCGGCCGTTTCCGTGAACCACAGCGCGCCGTCCGGCCCGGGGGCCAGGCCGTACGGCCCGGATTCCGGTGTGGGCAGTTCGAACTCGGCGATCTCGCCCCCGGTGGTGATCCGGCCGATCCGGTGCGCCTGGTACTCGGTGAACCAGACCGCGCCGTCCGGGCCGGTGACGATGATCGTCGGCCCGCTGTCCGGGTCGAGCTGGTGGCTGGTCGGCTCGCCTCCCGGCACCAGCCGGCCGATCCGGCCGGTGCGGACCATGGTGAACCACAGGGCGCCGTCCGGGCCGGTGGTGATCGAGTACGGGCCGCCGGCCTCGTCGGAGACGACCTGCTGCTCGATCTGCACGGTCGATGTCATGCGACCTCCTCGTTGTGCTGCTGTGCGATGCGTTCGATATCCGCGGGAGTGCCCGCCATGATCGTCCGGGCGTGCTCGGTGACGAGTTCGACGGGCCAGTCCCACCACGCGGCGCGGAGCAGCCGCTCGACGTCGGCGTCGTCGAAGCGCCGCCGGATCGGCTTGGCCGGGTTGCCGCCGACGATCGTGTAAGGCGCCACGTCGGAGGTCACCAGAGCGCCGGCCGCGATGATCGCCCCGTCCCCGATCTTCACTCCTGGCATGACGGTCGCCTGGTAGCCGAACCAGACGTCGTTGCCGACGACGGTGTCGCCGCGGCTGGGCATGCCGGTGACGATGTCGAGGGTCCGCTCGGTCCACTCGCCGCCGAACATGGTGAACGGGAAGGTGGAGACGCCCATCGTCGGGTGGTCGGCGCCGGCCATCAGGAACCGGGTTCCGGTGGCGATCGCGCAGTACTTGCCGATGATCAGCCGTTCCGGCCCGTATCCGTAGAGCACGTTGCGGTGCTCGAAACCGGTCGCGCCGCCGGGGTCGTCGTAGTACGTGTACTCGCCCACGGTGATCTTCGGCGAACCGACCAGCGGTTCGAGGAACACGACCCGCTCGTGATCGGGCAGCGGGTGGACGGTGGCCGGATCAGGAGTCATCGCGAAGTCCTTCCTCATGAGGCGGGTGTTCCCACCTGTTGCACGCCCAGCCGGTATTGGTGGCTGCGGCGATGCGGGCGAAAGCCCAGCCGCCGGTTGACGGCGAGCATGCGGACGTCGTCCTCGGCGTGATCGGTCTCGATCTCGGCGATATCGGGGTGGTCGGCCCGCAGCCGCCGCACCATCGCGGCCTTCATCCAGAGGCCGAGCCCGCGCCCGCGGTGCTCGGGCACCACCGCGGTGTCGTGCTGCAGCGCCCGCTTGCCCCCGTCGGCCCGGATGACGATCTCGGTGTAACCGGCCATGGCCTTCCCGTACAGCACGGCTACGACCAGCAGGCTGTCGCCGCGGTCTGCCGGTACCCGCTGCTTGCCCGCAGGCATGTCGTGCATCGCGGTCTTGGCTGCGGCGAAGCTGCCGGCCAGACCGTCGGGCACGGTGCCCGTCCAGGAAGCCAACTCATAGCCGGGATGTGAGGTGTCCGCCGCGCTGTCGTCGGCCGCGGACAGGTTCAGCAGCAGGTGCAGCGAGGTCAGGACGCGCCGGAAGCCCCGCGCGGTGCAGAAAGCGTCACCCGGTCCCGCGTCGGCGACCCTGGTGAGCACGCTGCGCCGGTCCTCCACCTGGGCGGCGAAGACCACCTGCGCCAGCAGCTGCGAGCCCACGCCGCGGCGGCGCCGCTCGGGGTGGACGTGGAGCTCCAGCTCGGTCACGTGCTCCTGCCCCGGGCGCGTGAACAGCCGCAGCCCGGCCACGCCGGCGACCGAGCCGTCCGGCTCGGCGGCCAGCCAGAGCAGCCGACGGCTGTCCGGCCCGGCGGTGGTCAGCCGGGCGTGCACCTGCTTCGGCGTCGGCGGCCGGTCCGGCAGGTCGTGCTCCAACGAGGCGGCCAGGACGGCGTGCCAGGAAAGCGCCTGCTCCGCCGACACCCAGGACAGCGGAAGAATCTGGATCGAGGACGGCAAGGCGGCTCCTTCGGTGCGCGAACACGAGATGTCACGCTAGGTGCGCCGGTCTCCCCCGCGAATCGGCAACGATGACGTAATCGCCGGTCCCGCACCGCCCGCCCTATCAGTCGGAGAGCCCGCGCAAATCCGCCTTGGATAGCCTGGCGTCCGTGCTACACGGGAGACAGGCAGAGCTGGAGATGGTCACGCGGCTGCTTGACTCCGCCCGCAACGGCGCCAGCGGAGCCCTGGTGATCCGCGGCGAACCGGGCATCGGCAAGACGGCGCTGCTGGACGAGATCGCCTCCCGCAGCGGCATGCCGATGCTGCGCGGCCTGGGCATCGAGTCGGAGGCCGAACTCTCCTTCAGCAGCCTCCACCTGCTGTTCCACCCGGTCCTGGGCGAACACCTGCCCACGCTGCCCGGTCCCCAGCGGCAAGCGCTGGAGGGCGCTTTCGGCCTGAGCGCCGGCCCGCCAACCGACCGCATGCTGGTGGGCCTGGCGGTCCTGACCCTCCTGTCCGGGATCGCCGAACGGGCTCCCCTGCTCTGCGTCATCGACGATGCGCACTGGCTGGACCGGCCTTCGGCCGAGGCACTGCTGTTCGCCGCGCGGCGGCTCGGGGCCGAAGGTGTGGCCATGCTGTTCGGCGCACGCACCGGCGATGCACCCTTCCCCGCGCCTGGCCTGCCCGAGCTGCACCTGGACGACCTGTCGCCCGACGACGCCGCCGCCCTGGTGGACGAGCGGGAACGCGACCTGGAGCCCGAGGTGCGGCGGCGCGTCCTGGCCGAGGCGAGCGGCAACCCGCTGGCACTGATCGAGCTGCCCGCCGCCCTGCGCACCGCCCAGGCGACCGACGTGCTGCCGCTCACCAACCGCCTGCAGCTGGCCTTCCACGCCCAAGCCCTCCGCCTGTCCGCGCCCACCAGGGCGTTGATGCTGGTCGCCGCCGCCGACGACACCGGTGACCTGGGAGTCGTGCTGCAGGCGGCCGCGAGCTTGGGCGCGGGCGTCGAACACCTGCCGCCGGCCGAACAGGCGGGGCTGCTGCGCGTGACCGGCCAACGCCTCGGTTTCCGCCACCCGCTAGTCCGAGCCGCCGTCTACCAGGGCGCACCGCTCGACCAGCGGTTGCGCGCCCACCGGTCGCTGGCCGATGCGGTAGCGGAGCCCGACCGGCGCGCCTGGCACCTGGCCTCGGCCGCCACCGGCCCCGACGCCCGCGTCTCCGCCGAGCTGGCCCGGACCGCGAAACTCGCCGCGGCGCGCAAGGGTTACGCGGCCGCGGCAGCAGCCTTCGAGCGAGCCGCACAGCTGGCCGAGGACAGCGACGAGAGCACGCTGCTGCTGGCCGGCGCGGCCGAGGCGGCTCTGGAGGCAGGCCAGCTGTCGCGCGCCCGGGCCTTGGCAGAGCGAGTCCTGCCTCAAGTGAGTGCACCTGACGCCCGCCTGGCGCTGGTCCGGGCGCATGCCACCGCCGCGGCCGGCCTCGGCCTGCTGCACGAGGCGCAGGGGCTCCAGCTGGCCGAAGCCACCCGCTTGACCGAGACCGACCCGCGTCAGGCGGTCGCCATGATGCTGGACGCCCTGCACACCACCTGGTTCTCCGCCGATCCCGAGCTGACCACCACCGCCGCCGCGCAGCTCGATCGCCTCCACCTGCCCGACGACGATCCCGCTTGGCCGGTCCTGCAGCTGCAGCGCTGGCTGTCCGCCCTGGCGATGGGTGCGGACACCGAGCGCCTGCCCGAGCTCGCCAAGGTGATCGCGCAGGTCGGCGAGTCGCCTGCCCGCGATGCCAGGGATCTGCTCATGACCTGCGGCATCGCCCTGATGGGCGGCCTGGACCGGCAGGCGCTGGAACTGGCCGCGCGGGTGTCCGCCGACGCCCGCGCCCAGGGCCGGGCGGGCATCATGCCCTCTGCCCTCTACTACATGGCCGTCTCCCAGACGTTCCTCGGTCATCACCGCAGCGCGATGACCAGCGCGGCCGAGGCGCTCGACATCGCCGAGGCCACCGGCCAGCACCACTGGGCCAGCCACGCCGCCGGCGCGCAGGCCTACCTGCTGGCCATCCGGGGCGCGCAGGACGACTGCCGCCGGCTGGCCGGGCGGGCGTTGGAGTACGAGGGCGGCGGGGTGCACCGGGCCCGGTGGGCGCTGGGACTGCTCGAGCTGGGGCGCGGCAGAGCGCAGGAGGCGCTCGACGAGCTGATGGTCCTCTTCGACGGCACCGCTCAGCACCAATTGCCCGCCGAACACAGCCTGCCCGACCTGGTTGAAGCCGCAGTGCGGCTCGGCCGCCACCAGCTGGCGGCAGAGGCGCTGGCTCGTTTCGAGCGGGTGGCCCGGCGGGCTGCGGAGCCGGCGGTCGAGGCGCTGCTGCACCGCTGCCGCGCCCTCCTGTCCCCGGCGGAGCACACCTTCGCCCGGGCTCTGGAACTGCACAAGCGCGACAGCCGCGGCTTCGAGCACGCCCGCACCCGGCTCCTGCACGGCGAGTGGCTCCGCCGGTCACGCCGCAAAACCGAGGCACGCGAGCAACTCTCAGCCGCGCTGGAGATCTTCGACCAGATCGATGCCCGGCCGTGGGCCGAGCGCGCGCACGGCGAACTGACCGCGGGCGGTGCGGCCACGACGGCGCGGCGAGATCCCGGTGTGCTGGCACTGCTCACGCCGCAGGAGCTGCAGATCGTCCGGCTCGCCGCCCAAGGCCTTTCCAACCGGGACATCGCAGCCCAGCTGTTCCTCAGCCCGCGCACGGTCGGCCACCACCTCTACCGGGCCTATCCCAAGCTGGGCGTCGGATCGCGCCGCGAACTCGCCGCGGTCGTGCGGCCGGACAGCTGATTCTCGCCGAAGTTCCACGTAGCTCTGGAAAGGCCCGCCGTCCGGGTCCTTCGCGCGGGGCCCGTGATGGCAGCGTCCACAAGAGACAATCACATGCGAAGCCCGGCGAACCGCTTTCACGCCAGCGCCAGCACGCCGCGCACCACGGCGGCGGCCCCGCCGATCAGCGCGACGACGGCGATCAACCGCCGCCCAGTCTCCGCCGCGATCCGCTCGTCCAGCCACTCCCCGGCGATCGCTCCCGCCACGAGCGCCACGCCGCTGTACACCCAGCCGAGCCAGGGCACCGGCGGAATTCCCCTCGAGAAAAGGGAAACCACGTTCACCATGCGGAGGTAGGCCTGCGCGGTCGGGATGAGCACGCGCCGCGTCCACCGCTCGGACAGCGCGTACACCGACGCCATCGGGACACACCCGGGGAGCTCTTTTCCAGATCTACCCAGGATTCGACGAACAGCGCTCGCACATCGCACCCCGAGCGGATGCGACCTCACCCGGCGGCAGCACGGGTCGGAGATCCATGCCGCCGCCGGGTTCGGCGACTTACGCCCCCGGGCGCCGGGCGAGATCTGCGACGGCGTCGGCGACCGGCGTGGGGCCGTCAGTGAGCTCGACGATGATCCGGTTGACCCCGGGCTCGCCCAGCACCGCGGCGATGAACCCGGCGACGTCGTCGCGGTGCACGGAGCCGTACTCGATCGCGGCGCCGGCCGTCACGCGGCCGGTTCCGGGATCATCGAGCAGCTGCCCGGGGCGCACGATGAGCCAGTCCAGATCGGTGCGAGCCAGGTAGGCGTCGGTGGTCTTCTTGACCCGGATGTAGTGCTCGAACCGCTCGTTCGGCTCCTTGCCGCGCCCCGCCTCGGGGAACACCGAGACCAGGACGAACCGGGACACGGCGGCGCGAGCGGCCGCATCCGCGGCCTTCTCCAGGCCCTTGCCGTCGATCAACGTGGTCTTGTCCATGCCGGTGCCGTGCGCACCGGCGGAGAAGACGATCGCATCGTGGCCGGCGAACTTCTCGGCGAGATCGTCCACCGAGTCGGTGATCAGGTCGCCGTGGGCCGGCGTCGCACCGGACAGCCGCACCGTCTCGGCCTGCGCCGGCTCGCGATGCATGCCGGTCACGTCGTCACCGCGCGCCGCGAGCAGTGCCGCGAGGCGCCGCCCGACGCCGCCGGCCGCACCGATCTGGAAAACCCTCATGCGTCAGCCCCTTCGCCGCCGGCTCAGGCGCCGATGGTGGCGGTGTCGATCACGAAGCGGTACCGCACGTCGCTGTTCTCGACGCGCTCGTAGGCCTCGTTGACCCGGTCCGCCGAGATCAGCTCGACCTCCGCGCCGATGCCGTGCTCCGCGCAGAAGTCCAGCATCTCCTGGGTCTCGGCGATCCCGCCGATCATCGACCCGGCCAGCACCTTGTTGCCGCCCAGCAGCGAGAAGGCGTTGTAGGACAGCGGTTCGCCGGGAGCTCCGACGTTGACCATCGCGCCGCCCACCCTCAGCAGCCCGAGGTAGGCGTCGATCGGGAGCTTCGCCGAGACCGTGTTGAGGATGAGGTCGAACCGCCCCGCCAGCGCCTCGAAGGTCGACTCGTCGCTGGTCGCGAAGTAGTCGGTCGCGCCCAGCCGCAGGCCGTCCTCCTGCTTCTTCAGGCTCTGGCTGAGCACCGTCACCTCGGCGCCCAGCGCGGCGGCCAGCTTGACCGCCATGTGCCCCAGCCCGCCGAGCCCGATCACGGCGACCTTCTTGCCCGGGCCCGCGCCCCACTGGCGCAGCGGCGAGTAGGTGGTGATGCCCGCGCACAGCAGCGGCGCGGCTACGTCCAGCCCGATGCCGTCCGGGATCCGGCACACGAAGGCGTCCTTCACCACGACCTGCCGGCTGTAGCCGCCGTAGGTGTTCTCGCCGTCGAAGCCGACGCCGTTGTAGGTCTGGACGTTGCCCTTGACGCAGAACTGCTCGCGGCCGGCCCGGCAGTACTCGCACTCGCCGCAGGAGTCGACCATGCAGCCGACCCCGACCCGATCCCCGACCTGGTACTTCGTCACGGCCGATCCGACCGCGGCGACCACGCCGGCGATCTCGTGCCCGGGCACCATCGGGAAGATCGCCTCGCCCCAGTCCTCCTTGGCCTGGTGGATGTCGCTGTGGCAGATGCCGGCGTAGGCGATGTCGATCAGCACGTCGTCCGGGCGCAGGTCACGTCGCTCGATCGTCGTCGGCGCCAGGGGTGCACCCGGCGACGGTGCGGCGATAGCGTGCGTGATCGTGCTCATGAATCCTCCAAGGAACAGCTGTGCAGCAGGTCCCGATCATGTAAGAGACCTCTTACATTGGAGACGTAAGAGCCCTCTTACATATTCCGAGCGGAAGATGTGATCCACGGCATGGGCGGCAAGTACCACCACGGCGACCTCCGCGCCAAGCTCGTGCGCGTCTCGCTGGACCTGATCGCGGAACGGGGCCTGGCCGGCTTCTCGGTGGCGGAGGTGGCGCGGCGGGCCAAGGTCAGCCCGGGCGCGCCGTACCGGCACTTCCCCGAACGGGAGAGCCTGCTCGCGGCCGCCGCGGCCGCGGTCGCGTGCCAACTCGCGGAACGCGTGCGGGCCGCCGTCGAGACCCGGGAGGATCCCGTGGACGCGCTCGCCGCGGCGGCCGGGGCCTACACCGAGTACCTCCTCGAACGCCGCGCGGGCATGAACGTCATCTACGCGGACGACCTGCAGGGCCCCAAGCACGCCGAGCTGCACGAGCAGACGCGGCGGCTGACCGATCAGTTCCTGATGCTCTGCCTGGCCGTGTCGGACACCCCCCAGGAGGCCCTGGAACTGATGGAGCAGCTGTTCGCCCAGGCGCACGGCTACGGCATGTTCTGGCTCGACGGCGTGTTCACCAAGCAGGGCTACTCCCCCGAACTCGTCGTGCGGAAGTCCACCGCCGCCGCGCGCATCGCGATCGAAGGCCACGCGAAGCAGCCGCCACCGAGCCCCTGAAACCCATGGGCGACAAAGGAATTCGCACTGGCCGGACGAGCACGCCCCGTCGCTCCCGGGAGCGGCGGGGCGTCGAGCCTACTGACCGGACTTCGCGTCGAGGCCGCGCAGCTCGCGCACGCTCTCGGCGAGCGTGCGGTCACCGAGCGAATTCAGCACCGCTTGCTCGGCCTCGGCCGTGAGCGCGGCGAAGTACTCCCCTGAGCGCGCGGTGACCAGGCACATGTCTTCCGCCTCCGGCGAGCAGGCCCACAGGGGCTTGTCGCCGACGGCGCAGCGGTAGATCTCCGCCAGCGTGATCCGATCCGCCGGGCGCCCCAGCCGGGCCCCGCCGGCACGACCCTTGGCGCAGACGACCAGCCCGGCGTTCGCCAGCGGCACGAGGAGCTTGCGGACCAGGCTCGGGTTGGCGTTCAGGCTGCCGGCCAGGTGGGCCGAGCTCAACGCGGCGGAGTCCTCTTCGGCGGCGATCGCCAGGAACAGCATCACCTGCAACGCGCGGGAGAACCGGATGTCCAGCACGGTCTCCACCCCCTCCCGCGGATCGACGCCGACGTCCACCCCAGAATAGCAACTATCACAGTTGCACTTCTCGCCGCTAAATGTATCTTTGACTTGAACATTTAAACGCGGGCGATCGCCCGCAAGCACACGGCAGGAGACCGACACGGTGAGCACCCGCGCAGCTCAGGCACTGTCCCGCCCGTTCACGTTGGGTTCGGCAGAGCTGCCGAACCGGATCGTCATGGCACCCATGACCCGCCAGCTCTCCCCCGGTGGCGTGCCCGGCGAGGACGTGGCCGCCTACTACGCGCGCCGCGCCGCGGCGGGGACCGGCCTGATCATCACCGAAGGCACCTTCGTCGACCACCGGTCCGCCGGCTTCAGCGACGGGGTCCCCCGCTTCCACGGCGAGCAGCAGCTCGCCGGCTGGAGCCGCGTCGTGGAGGCCGTGCACGCGCACGGCGGCAAGATCATGCCGCAGATCTGGCACGTCGGGATCCAGCGGCCGGCCGGCGCACCGCCGTTCCCGGAGGCCCCGTCCGTGGGACCATCCGGACTCACGCTGGACGGCATGCCCGGCACGGGCGAGCCGCTGACGCTGGCCGACATCGACGACGTCATCAGCGCGTTCGCCGACGCCGCGCAGGCGGCCGAGCGGATCGGCTTCGACGGCGTGGAACTGCACGGCGCGCACGGCTACCTCATCGACCAGTTCCTGTGGGAACGCACCAACCAGCGCACCGACGCCTACGGCGGCGACCTGCTCTCCCGGACCAAGTTCGCCGCCGACATCGTGGCCGCCGTCCGCGAGCGGGTCGCGCCGGACTTCCCCGTCGTGCTGCGGTTCTCCCAGTGGAAGGCCGACCACTACGACGCCCGGCTCGCCGAGGATCCCGGCGAGCTCGAATCCCTGCTCACCCCGCTGGCCGACGCGGGAGTCGACGCCTTCCACGCCTCCGGACGCCGCTACTGGGTGCCGGAGTTCCCGGAATCCGGGTCGGACCTGAACATCGCCGGGTGGACGAAGAAGCTCACCGGCAAGCCGGTCATCACCGTCGGCTCGGTCGGCCTCGACAAGGTCTTCGAGCCCGGCGCCATCACGGGAGCCGCAGCGGCGGTGGAGAGCATCGAGCGGCTCGCCGAACACCTGGAGCGCGACGAGTTCGACCTCGTCGCCGTCGGTCGAGCACTGATCGCCGACCCGGAGTGGGGCGACAAGGTCCTCGGTGGCCGCCTGGCGGAACTCGTCCCGTTCAGCAAGGAAGCGCTGCAAACCCTGCACTGACGACCGGATCCGCGGAGGGGCGGGCGTTGACGTCGGCCGAAAACGCCCGCTCCGCCGCACTTCGCGCCGCGTCGCCCCGACGGGGCGGGACTGCCGAACGGACAGGTGCTGCCTGGCGAACAGCGACAGCTCGCGTTCCAGGGACGGCCAGCCGGAGCAGCCTCGCCGCAGGCCACCGGACCCCACGCCGCGCGAAGTCCGACGTCCACCGCCCGTTGTGCACATAGGACTCTCCTAAGTGCACAACGGACAGCGGAAGGTGCAGGCGAGTTCGGGGGCGGATGACGTTCGACGGGCAAATCGGCGATGAGGCCGGGCGGACCGGTGTCAGCGGACCTCGGCCTGGACTGAGTAGGCTGGTCTCGATCGCAGCCGCCGGGCGCTCGCTCGGCCCACGCATGCCCTGACCGCCCAGGAGGTCCTCGTGCCCGAATGGCGTCCCTTGCGCAAGCGCCCCCGGCGCACCCCGAAGCAGTCTGGGCCCGCCGCTCCCGAGCACTCCATGGACCCCCGCTCCGCCGACGAGCGGCCGCTGGCGGACCGGCCGCTGATCGACACCGCGATCTACCGCGACGGCGTCCGGACCGCCACCCCGTCCAGCCTCGCCGAGACCTACCGGCTGCTGCGGGACGAGCCCGGCACGATGGCGTGGATCGGGCTGTACCGCCCCGCCGAAGAGGAGCTGCTGGCCGCCGCCGAGGAGTTCGACCTCCACAAGCTCGCCGTCGAGGACGCGATCGTCGCCCACCAGCGCCCCAAGATCGAGCGCTACGGCGACACGCTGTTCGTGGTGCTGCGCGCCGCCACCTACGTGGACGAGACCGAAGAGGTCAGCTTCGGCGAGCTGCACCTCTTCATCGGCCCCAACTTCGTGCTCACCGTCCGCCACGGCCAGTCCCCCGACCTGTCGGCGGTGCGCCGCCGCATGGAGGACGACCCGGATCTGCTGCGGCGCGGCCCGGAGGCCGTGCTGTACGCGGTGCTGGACAACGTCGTCGACGGCTACGCGCCGGTCATCGCGGGCCTGCAGAACGACATCGACGAGATCGAGACCGAGGTCTTCGAGGCGAATCCGAACGTTTCGCGGCGCATCTACGAGCTGTCCCGCGAGGTCATCGAGTTCCAGCGGGCGACGCAGCCGCTGCTGGCCATCCTGCGGAGCCTGGAGGCGGGCTTCCAGAAGTACGGCATCGACGAGGAGCTGCAGCGCTACCTGCGCGACGTCGCCGACCACGCCACCACGGTCGCCGAGCGCGTCGACGGGTTCCGCCAGATGCTCGACAACATCCTCACGGTCAACGCCACGCTGGTCACCCAGGCCCAGAACGAAGAGATGAAGCGGATGACCGAGGCCAGCTACGCGCAGAACGAGGAGATCAAGAAGATCTCGTCGTGGGCGGCGATCCTGTTCGCGCCCACCCTGATCGGCACGGTGTACGGGATGAACTTCGACTTCATGCCCGAACTCCACTGGGGCCTCGGCTACCCCTTCGCGGTCGTCCTCATGCTGGTGGTCTGCCTGAGCCTCTACACGATCTTCAAGCGCCGCAACTGGTTGTGAGCTACGCGCGCATCTCGTCGGCCGGTGGCTCGGCGCCGGCCTGGCGGCCGAGCGGGGGCGAGCAGCTCGTGCCGCGACTCGAACCGAGCCCCGGCAACGATGACCTCGCCAGGGCTCGGGCGGTCAGAAGCCGACCTGGTCCTTGCCCTTGAGCCGCAGGATCTCGCGGGCCTCGTCGGGGGTGGCGACCTCCAGGTTCAGCGCCTCCAGCACGGTGCGGATGCGGGTCACCTGGTCGGCGTTGGTCTTGGCCAGCTCGCCCGGCCCGATCCACAGCGAATCCTCCAGGCCGACGCGCACGTGCGAGCCCTGGGCCGCGCCGATGGTGGCCAGCGGGATCTGGTTGCGGCCCGCGCCCAGGATCGACCACTGGTAGGTGTCGCCGAGCAGGCGGTCGGCCGTGCGGCGCATGTGCATCAGGTCCTCGGGGTGCGCACCGATCCCGCCCAGCAGCCCGAACACCGACTGGACGAACAGCGGGCCCTGCACCAGGCCGCGCGAAGCGAAGTGCGCCAGGTTGTTGAGGTGTGCGATGTCGTAGCACTCGAACTCGAACCGGGTGCCGTTCTCCGCGCCGATGGCCAGGATCGCCTCGATGTCGGCGAAGGTGTTCTTGAACACCAGGTCCCGGCTCTTCTCCAGGGCCTCCCGCTCCCAGTCGTGCCGGAATTCCTTGAAGCGGTCCAGCATCGGGTAGAGGCCGAAGTTCATCGAGCCCATGTTCAGCGACGCCAGCTCGGGCTTGAACACCGCGGCGGGCCGCATCCGCTCCTGCACGGTCATGTGCGGCGAGCCGCCGGTGGTGATGTTGATGACCGCGTCGGTGTGCGACTTCAGCTGCGCCAGGATCGGTTCGAAGTGGGCTGGGTCCTGCGAGGGCCTGCCGTCCTCGGGATCGCGGGCGTGCAGGTGCACGATCGCCGCCCCCGCCTCGGCCGCGCCCAGCGCCGCCTCGGCGATCTCCGCCGGCGAGACG
This sequence comes from Saccharopolyspora sp. NPDC050642, assembly GCF_040654735.1. Classification (NCBI taxonomy): domain Bacteria; kingdom Bacillati; phylum Actinomycetota; class Actinomycetes; order Pseudonocardiales; family Pseudonocardiaceae; genus Saccharopolyspora; species Saccharopolyspora sp. NPDC050642. Next base: position 771,565 of record NZ_JBFAIN010000001.1, read on the forward strand.
GGCAGGTGCTCCGACATCGACGGGGTGTGGATCGCGCCCGTCACCGCGCACGTGATGATGACCTTGCGACCGGTTGCCATCTGCGTCAAACCTCCACAGTGGATCGTCAGTAGAGCTTCTCGGTGTTGCCGTCGACCGCCATCGCCTGGCCGTTGACGTTGCGGGCCAGCGGGCTCGCCAGGAACGCGGCCATGTCCGCGATGTCCTCGGCGGTGACCAGCCGGCTCATCGACGACTGGTCCTGGTAGGCGGCCGCGATCTCCGCCACCGGCCTGCCCAGCATCTCGGCCTTCGCCTCGATGACCGCGCGGATGCGCGGGCCGTCGACCGCGCCGGGGCAGATCGCGTTCGCCCGGATCCCCTCCGGGCCGAGCTCGATCGCCAGGGTCTTGGTGAAGCCCACCACCGCCCACTTCGACGCCGAGTACGCGCTGCGCCCGGCCATGCCGAGCCGCCCCGCGGCCGAGGAGAGGTTCACGATGGACGCGTCGGTGGCCTCGCGCAGCAGCGGCAACCCGTGCTTCACGCAGTAGAACTGGCTGTGGATGTTGACCTCGAAGGTCCGCGCCCACGCGGCGCCGTCCAGCGTTTCCACCGGCCCGGTCGGACCGGCGATGCCCGCGTTGTTGACCAGCACGTCCAGGCCGCCGAGCTCCGCGCGCACGGCCCCCATCAGCTCCTCGACCTGCGCTTCGCTCGAAGCATCCGAGATCCGGGCCGCCAGGCCCCGTTGCCCGGCCGCCCGCACCGCGTCCTCGTTGATATCGGTGACGAGCACGCGGGCGCCGAGCCCGGCGAACCGGTCGGCGATCGCCAGCCCGATGCCGTCCGCACCGGCGGTGACGAGCACCCGCTTTCCCGAGAAATCCACTTCCTGCACCCTTCCTGGAACTCCGGTGTCACGAACGCCGTTCGGCGTCGCCGTACTTGAGGAAGAACGACAGCGCGGTGCCGATGGCGCACACGCCGACGACGAACCACAGGCCGGACAGCTTGCTGCCGGTGAAGTCCTCCATCGCGCCCATCACGTACGGGCCGAGGAATCCGCCGAACAGCCCGATGGTGTTGACGAACGCGATGCCGCCCGCCAGGGTCGCCCCGCTCAGCCGGGACGCCGGGAACGTGTAGAGGATCGGCTGCATCGCGAAGAACGAGAACGCGCCGAGGCAGAACCCGATCAGGCCGACGACCGGGCCGGAGACCGCGCCCAGCGCGAAACCGACGCAGATCCCGCCCATCGTGATGGTGACCAGCCTGCGGGAGCTGCCGCCGTTGACGGCGAACCGCGGCACCAGGAACGCGCCCAGGCCGGCGAAGATCCACGGGACCGAGGTCAGCAACCCGATCTGCAGCGACGACAGCTGGCCGTAGGTGCCGATGATCGACGGCAGGAAGTAGGACAGCGCGTACACCGCGATCTGCTGCGACAGGTAGATCGCGACCACCAGCAGGATCTGCTTGTCCCGCCACACCTGGCGCATGCTGTGCGTGCCGGACGCCTCGGCGCCCGCCTCGTCCTCGGCGGCGATGCGGCGCTGCAGGTCTTCGGCTTCGGCCGCGGTCAGGAACTTCGCCTGGTCCGGCCGGTCGGGCAGCTTCTTCCACACCACGAAGGCGAACAGGCAGGCCGGGAGCCCCTCGATCAGGAACATCCACTGCCAGCCGTGCATGCCGCCGAGGCCGCCCATCCCGAGCAGCAGGCCGCCCAGCGGCGGGCCGAGGATGCTCGCCGCGGACACGCCGAGCAGGAACAGGCCGTTGGCCTTGGCGCGGTCGGCGCGGGTGAACCACTGCGTCAGGAAGTACATGACGCCCGGGAACAGGCCGGCCTCGGCCACGCCGAGCAGCATCCGCATGATGTAGAAGGACCACTCGCCCTGCACGAAGGCCATTCCGGCGGACACCAGGCCCCAGGTGATCATGATCCGGGTGATCCAGAACCGCGCCCCGACCCGGTGCAGGATCAGGTTCGACGGGATCTCCGCCAGCGCGTAGGTGATGAAGAACAGCCCGGCGCCGATCCCGTAGGCGGTCGCCGAAATGCCCAGGTCGATCTGCAGGTGTTCCTTCGCGATACCGATGTTGGTCCGGTCCAGGAAGCTGATGATGTAGGCCCCGATCAGCAGCGGGAGCAACTTGCGGAAAATGACTCCGTTCAGCTCGCTGGGCGAGCGCATCACCGATTCTGGGGCGCTTTTCGGCATGGCGTGACCTTCGGTTCTTTTCCGGCGTGCGGATGGTCGGGTTCTTCTTCGGGAATTCGCTTTTTCAGCGGCGGGATTTCTCGGCGGCCCGGGTCGGTTCGCAACCGCAGGTCCGGCCGATGTGCAGGCGGTGCGCGCACACCAGCGATTGGTAGCTGTTCGACGGCTTTTCCATGCGTTTGAGCAGCATTCCGAAGGCCTCCCGGCCCATTTCCTCGTGCGGCTGCATGACGGTGGTGAGCCCGATCAGCCCGGACATGCTGTGCGGAATGCCGTCGTGCCCGGTCACCGCGACGTCCTCGGGCACCCGGATGCCGTGTTCCACCGCGTACTCCAGGATGCCGATCGCGAGCTCGTCGCTGCCGCACACGATGGCGCTCGGCGGATCATCTCGGGCGAACAGGCGGGCCGCCGCGCGGCGGCCGCCGTCGCTGTTGAGCTCGGTGCTGATCTTGCGGTCGCCGCCGATGTCGACGCCGTGCGCGCGGGCGGTCGACACGAAGGCCTGCTCCCGGGCCAGGGACGCCGAGGAGAACCGCGGCCCGATCACGGCGGCGATGTCGGTGTGGCCGTGCGCCAGCACGTGCTCCATCAACGAGGTCGCCGCGGCGGCGTCGTCAATGCCGACGAAATCGCCCTCCAGGTACTGGGATCTCCGCGACAGGTAGACGTACGGGATCCGGGCGGCGCGCAGCGTCCGCAACGCGGTGGCGTCCTCCCGGAACGCGGCGCTCAGGACGACCCCGTCGACGTTGCGGTGCACCAGGCTGCTGGAGACCTTGCCCAGCGTCCGGAGGTCGTCCTGGGTGGTCGCGACGAATACCTCGTACCCGGCTTCGGCGGCCGCGGAAACGATGCTCTGCGCGAATCGCGGATAGGTCGGATTGATGATGTTGGGTTGCACCAGCCCGATGACGCGGGTGCGATTCGGGTCGACCGGTTTTCCCCGGTTCGGCGGGCGAAAACCGATTTCATCGGCGACGGCGAGGATGTGCCGGCGCGTTTCCGGCGCCACCCCGCCCTTTCCGTTCATGACGTAGGAGACGGCGGCGGTGGAAACGCCGGCGGCGCGCGCCACCGCGGCCGCCGAGACCGTGCCCGGTCGGCGCGAGGAGCGACGAGTCGCGATCTCCACAGCCGAGTCTCCCTTGACCTGCGATGCGGATCTCAGATCCGGGGTGAACCTAAGGCGCTCGCTGAACGTTAAGCAACATTAAGCTGACGGCCTCCCCCGGCGACAGCCGGCCGCGCGTGCGGCACTGCCCGACGAGCACGCCCTACGACGACCTGCCGACCGTGCGCGAACGTCGCAGACTGGTAGGCAGCCAGTCATCACCGAATCTCGGGCGAGACGTGCGCGAGCCGAAATCGAACAGGGAGACGGCAGCGATGGCCGAATCAGGCGGAAGAACATCGAAAGAGCAGGCGGAGACCACCGAGGCGGTCAGGTGGACCACGACGGCCGGCGAAGTCGCCGAGACCGGTCAGGGACGCACGACGATCGGGGTCGTGGTGGTGCAGAAGATCGCGGTGACGGCCACCCGCGAAGTCCCCGGCGTGGCCGCGTTGGGCGGCGGGATGGCACGGGCGTTCGGCGCGCTGAGGGAGCGCATTCCCGGCGCCAGCGCCGCGCAGACCTCGGGCGCGAACGTGGAAGTGGGCGAGAAGCAGACCGCGATCGACTTGCAGATCATCGTGGATTACGGCGTTTCCTTGGTGGAGCTGGCACGAGCGGTGCGGCGCAACGTCATCACCGCCGTGGAACGCATGACCGGGCTGCAGGTCGTGGAGGTCAACATCGACGTCATCGACATCCGCCTGCCCGGCGAGGAGGAGGCGGCGCCCGCACGCGTCGAATGATCAAGCGGCGGTGGCCGCTTGCGGTGCGGGACTCAACTCGCACCGCCGCGGGTTCACGGTGCCCACTCCTACTGGTCGTCCGGGACCGTCCGGCGAGCCGGCTGTTCCCGGAGATCCACGGCCAGCGCCCAGATCACGGCGACGTCGATCACGATGATGAGCAGCGACCACACCGGGGCGTACGGGATGAACAAGAAGTTCCCCAGGGCGCTGAGGCCGGCGATGATCAGGCCGACGACCCGCGCCCAGGACTGGCCCGCGGTCAACGCGATTCCGGTGGCCCCGACCAGGACGCCCAGCACCAGGTGCACCCACCCCCACGTCGTGACGTCGATGCTGAAGGCGTAGTCGTGGGTGACGACGTAGTACGAGCTCCGCAGGATCGCCGCGAGCCCGATGATGACGTGGAAGAACCCGATGATGATCATCATCACCGCGGCGAACAGCTCCACCCCGCCCGCCCAGGACTCCCGGGCGCTCGGGTAGTGGACTCCCCCGTGTCCCGCGTGTGCCATGGTCCTCATCTCCCCTGCTCCGGCCGTCCTACCCGCCGATCCGGTTCCCCGCGGGTGAGATCGCGTACCAGCTGCCTCCGTTGGAGTCCACGGCTTGACCGTTGGCCTGGCCCGCCAGTTCATCGCCGACGTAGTAGTACAGCGGGTGTCCGTTGTAGACGACCTGCGTGCTGCCGTCCGGGCGCCGGGTCGTGGCGAGCAGGGCCGCGTTCACGGCCGGACCCGCGGTGGGCGGAGCGGTCGTGGTCAGCGGCGGCCAATCGCCTGCGCACGCCTCCAGGCAGGCCAGCTGGTCGCTTCGATCCTTGTCGAACAGGTACACCGTGCGCCCGTCCGGACCCGTGAGCACGGCGCCGAGGTTGGGCACTTCGCGGGTCTGGACCGCAATGGCTCCGCCGGTGACCGGCGGGGCCGTCGTCGGTGGCGGGGGTGTTCCAGGTCCGCTGCCGGCCGGGACGTCTCCAGGGGGGACGCACGCGGTCGCGAAGGCCAGGACACCTCCCGCCAGCCCGATGCTTCGCAGCACGGCTGCACGGTCTCGCGCCAAGTGGGCCATCGCGCCTCCCCAGGGCGAGGCCGCCGAGCCCCGCCATCGACGCATCCTGATCCGGTGCCGGGTTCGCGGTGGCCGAAAAGACGGCCACTACCCGAGCACAGCACGAGGGTGGAACCCGCCGGGTGGCCGAGCACAGGGCCGGAAGTCCCCGCGTCTGTTTCGATCACGTGGTCACAGCGGTCGTCGCGCGAGGCTGAAGGTCTGGCCGGTCGGCCCGCCGTGCGGCCTGGTCGCCAGCCACAGGACGAGTTCGGCGACCTCGTCGGGCGCCTTGACGCGCTCGCTCCTGGCGCCCCGGAGGGATTCGCCGAGGGTGAAGTGCGGACTGGTGAGTTCGGTGGCCACCGGCCCCGGGACGATCTCGTTGACGTCGATGCCGTCCTGCCACACCTCCTGCGCGAGGACCCGGACGAGCTGCGACGCCCCGGCCTTCGCGGCGGCGTAGGCCGACATGCCCGGGGTGGCGGCGTGCCCGGCCCCGGAGCCCATCAGCAGGACCTTCCCGGCGCCTTGCCGCGCCATGACGGGGATGGCGGCCTGGCAGCAGTGGAACACGCCGGTCAGGTTGAGGACCACCGTCCCAGCCCAGGCCTCGGGATCGCTGTCGACGAGCTTTCCCCCGGTCAGTCCTCCCCCGGCGTTGCACAGGAGCACGTCGAGCCTGCCGAGTTCGGCAACGGTCCGCTCGACCATCGCGCGGCACTCGTCGCGGGAGGTGATGTCGGCCTTGACGGCGAGCGCCGTGCCGCCTTCGCCGCGGATCTCCTGGACGACGTCGGCCAGCTGCGCGGTGGTCCGCGCCGCCACCGCAACGGCCGCTCCGGCGCGGGCCATGGCCAGGGCACTTGCCCGGCCGATCCCCCGGCCACCCCCGGTGACCAGGCACACCGCGCCGTCGAGGGGGCGGGACGTCGTCGTCATGGTCGTGCTCCGTTCTCGTCGGGGCCGCCCCTCGGGGTCATGTGCCTCGCCCCAACCCTGAACCGGCAGGTGCCGCACCGGTAGCGCGTTTTCCCCAGGATTTGGGTTAGCGTGCTGTGGCATGTCACAGGATCTGTGGGATCGGCTCGAACACCGGATGCCCGAGATCGTCGATCGCGCGATCCATGCCTACGCCGCCGCGTCACCGCTCTACCAGGGCGATGTCCCCGAGCACCTCCACCGCCACATGGCGCACAGCAGCCGCGAGTTCGGCCGGCTCTACGTGCGCATGGCCAAGCAGGAGCGGGAGCCGCGCGACGACGAGCTGGAGCTCTTCCGGGACAGGGGTGGGGAGCGCGGCGCGGAGGGACTGCCCGTCACCGACCTCATGGACGCCTACCTGGTGGGCGCCGAAGCACTGTGGGACGAAGTGTCACGCCTCGCGGGCGGCGAGCCGCCCGCGGCCGCGGCAGCCGTGCTGCTGCGCTGCCTGCACCGCACCATGCACGTCGGATTCCAGGCGCACCAAGACGAATACCAGGCGGTGCGCAGCGAGGAGCGGGAGACCATGCGCGCCGCGGTGCACGCGTTGGTGAGCGGCGAGGCAAGCGACGGGGCGGCCGGCCGTGTCGACATCAAGCCGGCCGAGGGCTACGCGGTCCTCGCGCTCCAGTTCGCGCCAGAACCATCCGAATCCGTTGACAACGCGGCCGGGCGCCGCCTCGCCGGACGACGCAAGGTCCACCGGCTCACCGACGAATTGACCCGCTCGTTGCCCGACGACGCCCTCATCGCGCTGGAACCGGACGGGGGCCTGGTCCTCCTCCCCTCCGCTCCCGATCGCGCCGCCGCCGACCTGGCGGCAGCGCGGTCCGCGGTAGGCCGGTTGCAACGGGTCATCGGCGTCGACGTGACGGCGGGATTCGCGCACGCCGGAGACCGTTCCGCCGTCCCGGCCGTCACGGACCAGGCCCGGCGCCTCGTTCAGCTGGGCACGCCCGGCGACGTGGCCGTGCTCGAAGACCTGCTGTTCGAGTACCAGCTCCGCCACGACAGCGCGGCGCTACCACACCTATTGTCCATAGTGGACGATCTGGCCCGCGAACCGGACCTGCTGGCGACGCTGCGGGCCTACTTCGCCGCCGACTTCAACCGGAGCCGGGCCGCGGGCCGGCTGCACGTCCACCCGAACACGATCGACAACAGGCTCTCCCGGATCGCGAACCTCACCGGAGCCAACCCCCGCACCGCACGCGGCCTGATGACCCTGGCGGCGGCCCTGAACGCGGCCGCCAAACTCGCCCCGGACGCGTGACGCGGGGCGTCGCGATCACTCGCCTCGGCCTGCGTCGTCGAACGACTCGAGCAGGTCCAGGAGGCGGAGCACGGCCGGGTCTTTTTGGTGGTCGCGCGTGGCGGCGAAGGTCGCCACGGCGAGGAACCCGGTCGGATCTTCGAGCGGCCGGAAGACGACCCCGGCCGGCCTGCTCGCACCCACCTGTTCCGGCACCAGGGCCACCGCGCCTCCTGCGGCCACGCCAGCGAGCAGCCCCGAGAGGCTGTCGGCCCGGGCCAGCTCGCGCGGCGTGAACCCGACTGCCCGGCACGCGGCGCTCACCTGCTCGGCGAGGGCGGCGAGCGCGGTCAGCGACGGCAAGGCGAAGTCCTCGTCGACGAGGTCGTCCAGCCGCAGGATGTCGCGCCCTGCAAGGGAATGCTCCTCGGGCAGTGCGACGACGAGTCGTTCGGAGCCGAGGTCCTGGAGGTCGACGCCGTCGGCGTCGGCGACCGGACCGCGGACGAATGCCAGATCGAGGAACCCGGAACGGACCGAGGCGACGAGTTCGCTCGAGAGGTTCTGGTGGAGGTGCAGACGCAGTCCTGGGAGGTGCTGCCGGGCCTCGCGGAGCAGGCGCGGCAGGAACGCGTGGGCGAGGCCGCTGACGTAGCCCAGCTGCAGTTCCCCCTCAGCGCCGTGGGCGATCCGCCTGGCCCGTTCGACCGCGGAGGCTTGCGCGTCCAGCAGTCGCCGCGCGTCCTGCGCGAAGGCTTCGCCCGCGGGGGTCAGGCGCACTGCGCGCGTGCTGCGCACCAGCAGCGGCACGCCGAGTTGCCGCTCCAGCCGCTGAAGCGCCTGGCTGAGCGGGGGCTGGCTCATCGAGAGCCGCTCTGCCGCGCGTCCGAAATGCCGCTCCTCGGCGAGGACCACGAACTGTTCCAGGAGCCGCGGCGTCAGATCCATATGACTCAGCCTATCAATCGACGCCAAAGAAGTATTGGAGGTGGATCAATCCACTCGCTTTCAATGATGCCGCGCGCCACCTGAACTCCCATGGGGGCGCCCGGCCGATCGCAGGAGGAATTGACATGGCGACGGAACATCCCGCCCTCGATGGCCCGCTGTCCGGACTGCGGATCGTCGAGCTGGCGACGGTGATCATGGGCCCTTACGCGGGCGCGCAGCTCGGCGACCTCGGCGCGGACGTCATCAAGATCGAGGCCCCAGGCGGCGACCCGACCCGGCACTTCGAGCCCAAGCGGAACCAGGGCATGGCGGGCGCCACCCTGAACATCAACCGCAACAAGCGCAGCGTGGAACTCGACCTGAAGACGGCGACCGGGCATGACGCGCTGCTTGCGCTGCTGCGCACCGCGGATGCCTTCCTCACCAACGTCCGGCCGGACGCCCTGCGCCGCCTCGGCCTGTCCTACGACGACGTGGCGGAGATCAACCCCGGCCTGGTCTACGTCAACGCACAGGGTTTTCGGAGCGACTCACCGCTGAGCGGCAACGCGGCCTACGACGACATCCTGCAGGCCGCATCCGGCCTGGTCGCGCTCAACGAGCGCGTCACCGGTGAGCCGTACTACGTGCCGACCGTCATCGCGGACAAGGTCTGCGGCTTGGTGATCGTCCAGTCCCTGCTCGCCGCCCTGCGCCACCGGGACCGGACCGGCCTCGGACAGCACGTCGAGGTGCCGATGGCCGACACGATGATCGCCTTCAACCTGGTCGAGCACCTCGCCGGCGCTTCGCTCGAACCGACGCGGGACCCCGGCTACGGCTATTCCCGGGTGCTCAGCCCCGAACGCAAGGCCTGCCGCACGGCCGACGGCTTCATGTGCATCCTCCCGTACAACGACCGGAACTGGCGCGACTTCTTCACCTTCGCCGGCCGCCCGGACCTCGCCGGGGATTCCCGGTTCACGACCATGGCCGGACGCGTGCGGCACGCCGACGAGGTCTACCGCCGCCTCCGGGAGCTCACCCCGAAGTTCACCTCCGCCGAGTGGCAGCGGTTCTGCGACCGGGTCAGCATTCCCGCGCATCCCGTCCGCACCTTGGAGGAGGCGGCGGAGAGCGAATACGCGCGGCAGGGCGGCCTGGTGCAGACCGCCCTGCACCCGACCGAGGGGGCCTACCGCTACGTCGCGCCGCCGGTCCGCTTCTCCCGCACCCCTGGCCGGCTTCGGCGGCACTGCCCCGGGCTCGGCGAGCACACCGAGGAAGTGCTCGCCGAGCTCGGCCGCCCCAGTGAGCTCGAGACCTGCTGACCGACGCACCTGCCCCGATCCAGCGAGCACACGCGGAGGAGCCGCACCCATGACAGACGTAACCGCCCCGCGTCGCAGCACACCGGGCGAGGTGCCCGACCGCCGGCGGCAGTTCCTCGCCGGCACGATCGGGCACCTGGTCGAGTGGTACGACTGGTCCGCCTACGCGTACCTGGCGATCTTCTTCGCCGACAAGTTCTTCCCCCAGGACTCGGCTTCCAGCCTGGTTCCCATGCTGGGCACTTTCGGGGTGTTCGCGGTCGGGTTCCTGGCCCGTCCCTTCGGCGGGCTGGTGCTCGGGGCGTTCGGCGACCGCTACGGGCGTCGTGCCGCGCTCACCCTGTCCATCGCCATGATGGGCGGCGGCAGCCTGCTCATCGCCGCCCTGCCGACCTATGCCCAGGTCGGCGTGGTCGCCCCAGCACTGCTCGTGGTGGCCCGGCTCGCGCAGGGCATCTCCACCGGCGGCGAGTGGGGCGCGGCGTCGGCCTTCATGGTCGAGTCCGCACCTCCGCACCGCCGCGGCCTGTACTCCAGCTTCCTCTACGTCGGCTCGAACATCGGCAAGATCGCCCTGACCTCCTCCGGCGCTCTGCTGATCGCCCTCACCGGCGAGCGGGCGATGGGCGACTACGGTTGGCGGATCCTCTTCGGGGTCGGCGCCGCGCTCGCCCTCGTCGGCTGGTGGATCCGCCGCGGCGCCGCGGAGACTTCCTCGCACACCGCGGAAATCCGCGCCGGCAAGGCCGCACGTCCCGGCGTCTTCGAGTTCGCTCGCCGCCACCCGGTGCCGACCCTGCAGGTCCTCGGGATCTCGCTGGGCCCGGCCGCGGTCTTCTACACCTGGACCGCCTACCTGCCCGCCTACGCCGTGACCGCGGGCGGCGTCACCAAGGGCCAGGCGTTGACCGCGGGCACGATTTCCCTGGTGGTGTTCGCAATCGCCCAGCCGATCGCGGGCGTGCTCTCCGACCGCATCGGCCGCAAACCGCTGCTCCTGGTCTACTCGGTGGGCTTCTGCGCGGGCACCGTTCCGCTGCTGGACCTGGCCGGCGGCAGCATGATCCGGCTGATCCTCGTCCAGGCCGCGGGCCTGCTGCTCCTCAGCTGCATGACGGCGATTGCGGCAGCCGTGATGGTGGAGATCTTCCCCGCTCGCGTGCGCGTCACCGGGATCGGCGTGCCGTACTCGGTCGCCGTGGCGGTCTTCGGCGGGACCGCCCCGACCATCGCGACCGCCCTGCAGGCCGCCGGGCACGTCTCCTGGTACGGCTGGTACCTCGTCGGGTGCACCGCGCTGACGTTGATCACCGTCTTGACGCTCCGCGAGACGTACCGGACCCCGCTTTCCTAGCGCACAACGGCTGGAGAGCTTTTCCGCTGACAGCACGATCTTTGGAGTCGCACGAACATGCCCACGTCCGCACCCGTGCTGCGTTCCTACGACCGCGGCATCGCCACGCTCACGCTCGACTCACCGCGGAACCGGAACGCCTTGTCCGCCGGCCTCATCACCGAGCTGACCCGAGCGCTTGCCGAGGAATCGTCCGATGTGGACGTACGGGCGATCCTGATCACCCACACCGGCCCCGTGTTCTGCGCCGGGATCGACGTGCGCGAGGCCCTCGGCACGGCCGACCACGCGACCGGACCGCGTCAGGTCCTCGGCCTGTTCCGGGAAATCGCCGGATCGCCCAAGCCCGTCGTCGCCCGCGTGACCGGCCACGCCAGGGCAGCCGGCCTCGCGCTGCTCGGCGCCTGCGACATCGCGGTGGCCGCGACGAGCGCGACCTTCGCGATCACCGACGTGCGCCTCGGGCTGACGCCGGTCATCTCGTCGACCACGCTCCTCCCCCGCCTCGACGGGCGGGCGATGAGCCGCTACTTCCTCGCCGGTGAACGATTCGACGCCGCAGAAGCAGCGCGCATCGGGTTGGTGTCGGCCGCCGCCGACGACGTCGACGAAGCCCTCGCTCCCGTCCTCGACGGATTGCGGGGCGCCGCTCCAGCGGCCCTCGCCGCCACGAAGCAGCTGACGGCCGCCGCCATCCGCGGCTCCCTGGAACAGGAAGCGGACACCGCGGCAACGTGCGCCGCGCAGATCATCACCACCGAGGAGGCGCGCGAAGGCATCGCGTCGTTCCTGGAACGACGCGAACCGAACTGGCGCCGCTGACTCCGCGGCCCCAGCCGAAAAAGCCCGCTGACATGGGCTTTCCGCACATGTCAGCGGGCTTTTCACCGGTCAGGCTGTCGGTACGCGGAGGATCAGGGCATCACCCTGCCCACCACCACCGCACAACGCCGCCGCACCAACCCCACCACCACGACGCCTCAA